>JAHFSL010000002.1 GCA_023265785.1 Candidatus Coatesiibacteriota bacterium
GGGCCGCCTCCTTCGGGTCCGGCGTCTTCCACTCGACGGATGGCGGGACGTCCTGGAAACCGTGCGCCGCCCAACCCGGGTACCCCGGCAACCGTCACGCGTACGGCCTCGCCCTGCACCCCGATGGCACGCTGTTCTGCACGGTCACCGGCCGCCGCGAGGCCGATCGGTTTCCCGTGGCCGGCGGCCTGTTCCGCACGCACGATGGCGGCCGGAGCTGGGAGGACCTCACCCAGGCCCTCGCCCTGCGCTGGCCGGGGGATGTGGCGGCCGACCCGCGCGACAGCCGGGTCCTCTGGCTGGGGGCCTCCGCGGTCCCCGGGCTGGGGCAGGGCGGAATCTACCGGACCGGTGACGGCGGCAAGACCTGGAAAAAGGTCCTGGACGAGGCGATCCTGCCGATGGAATTGGAGTCCTATGCCCATGCCCTCTTCGTCACCCTCGATCCCGCCGCGCCCGATACCTGCTACGCGGGCATCATGACCCACGGCCTCTGGGTGACGCGGGACGCCGGCAGGACCTGGCATGAGGTCCCCGGCCTGCCGCACCGGGCCTGCCAGCGCGTCGCGTTCGATCCCGCCCATCCCGGAGAGCTGTGGGTGACGACATTCGGCGCGGGCTGTTGGCGCGGAACGCCGCCGTAACACGCTACGCGGAAGCCGCCTCCTCACCGCGCGGCGGGCGTGATCGCGGGGCGGCCAGCGCCCGGTAGGGCCGGGCGGAGGAGAGCAGGCGGAGCGCCTCGGCCGCGGGGACGGGCGGCGAGAGCAGGTACCCCTGGGCGTGGTCGCACCGGAACCGGCGGATCAACCGCAACTGCTCCACGGTTTCCACCCCTTCCGCGATCACCAGCAGGTCAAGCCGGTGGGCCATGGCGATGATGGCGCGGGTGATGGCCTGGTCGTCGGCGCTTCCCACGAGGTCGCGCACGAAGGACTGGTCGATCTTGATCGCCTTGATCGGGAACTTCTTGAGGTAGTTCAGCGACGAGTAGGCGATCCCGAAGTCGTCAATGGCGATCATGACCCCCATCTCGGCCAGTTCGTGGAGCACGGTGACGCTGTAGGCCAGGTTGTCCATGGCCACCGTCTCGGTGATCTCCAGCGCCAGGGCCGTTGCCGGCATCCCGGTCTCCGCCAGCGCCGCGCGGACCATGGCCGGCAGGTTGGTGTGGCTGAACTGGCGGGCCGAGACGTTCACCGAAATCCGCAGGCCGTTGCGGTCGGCCGCATGGAAGGCGGCATACTGCTTGCACGATTCGCGCAGGACCCACTCCCCGATCGGCTCGATCAGCCCGGTTTCCTCGGCCATGGGGATGAATTCCGCCGGCAGGACGAGCTGGCGGTCCGGATGCTGCCAGCGCACGAGGGCTTCCAGCGCAACGGTCCGGCCCTGGGCCAGCGCCACCACGGGCTGATAGTGCACCGTGAACTCCAGCCGCTCCACGGCGCGCCGCAATTCGTTCTCCAGCCGGACCAGGTGGGGTGCCCCGGCGCTCATGCCCTCCACGAACACCACCGACCGCGCCTTGCCCCCTGCCTTGGCCCGACCCAGCGCGGCCGCCGCGTCGCGCAGGATGTCCTCGGCCTTGGCGGGGCCCGCCGCCCCCACCGCGATGCCCAGGCTGGCCGAGATATGGACTTGCTGGCCCGCCACGGTAAAGGGCGGCTTTAGCGCGGCGTGGATCCGGTCCGCGGCCACCTCGGCCTCGTCGGGGGTCTCCAGCCCGTTGATCAGGACCGCGAATTCGTCCCCCCCGTACCGGGCCAGGACATCGCCCGGCCGCAGGCATTCCTTCAGCCGGCCGCTGATGCCGATCAGCAACTGGTCCCCCGCGGTGTGCCCGAGGCTCTCATTCGCGGGGCGGAACCGGTCCAGGTCCAGCAGGATCACCGCGAACCGGTACCCGTCCTGCCGCGCACTGCGCTCCACCGACCGTGCAACGTGCTCGCGGAATACCTCGGCGGTCGGCAGGGTGGTCAGCGAATCATGGATGGCGTAATGGCGCAACTGCTCCTCGGCCCGCCGCCGCTCGGAGAGATCGCGGGCCACACCCAGGATCGCCTTGGGCCGTCCCTCGGCGTCGCGGACCAGGGATGAACTGACCTCCACGTGAAACCGGGATCCGTCCCGCCGCAGGAGTTCGTATTCAGTTCCCGGAAGGGTGCCATCGGCCAGCAGTGTGGACATCCGCGATCGCGAACGCACCCGGTCCTCCGGCACCATGAATTCGAAACCGGCCTGTCCCACCATTTCCTCCGGGCGGTCGAAGCCGTGCATGCGGGCGGCCTGCTGGTTGACGGCCAGGATGCGCCCCTCCAGGTCCACGACCGTCACGGCCTCGGGCATGATCTCCACCAGCGCGCGGTACCGCTGTTCACTTTCCACCAGCGCCGCTTCGGTCATCCTTCGGTCGGAGATGTCCCGCGCGACAACGCCGCGGGCCGTGCGGCCGCCGAACAGGACGGGCATCGCCGTGACCTGGACATAGATTGTCTCGCCGTCCCGCCGGCGGTGGCGCCACACGCCCGTGTCCACGCCCCCCGGCCGCTGGCGCAGGCGCGCGTTGGACTCGATGAACCGCGCGACATCCTCGGGCGGCCGGAGATTGAGGACGGTCAGCGCCAGAAACTCGTCACGGCTCCACCCGTAGGACTCCACGGCGGCCTCGTTGACCTCCAGGACCTTCCACGAGTCGGGATCGTAGATCCAGGACGGAATCGGCGAGAGTTGGAAGAGGGACCGGTACCCCTCGTCCCCCGCGTCAGGGGGGCGCCCGGTCAGCCGGGCGGCGAGCCGCCTCCACCATGTGCCGATGACGTCCTCCCGACGGACCGGGCCGTCAATTGGAGCCTGTCACGCCGGGGGGGAACGGTCAAGCATGACCTGTCGTCCAACCCCCTGACCCGCACCAAGGGGCACTCGCGCCGCGCGAATCCCCCGTCGGCTTATTGCAGTTTGTGTTCTGGCTTGCGGGGCGGGTCGTTCGCCGGACGCGGCTCAACCTTCGCGTTGGCCTTGTAGGCGGGCGACTCGGCCTTGTTGACCTCCGCCCATTCCGGGCTGGCCTCCTCGTTCTCGACGATGGCCAGGACCGGGCACTGCGGCATGCAGGCACCGCAATTGATGCACAGTTCCGGGTCAATCACCATGAACGGCTCACCCTTGTGGTCGCCGGGATAGATGCACTCCACCGGGCAGGCCGACACGCACTGCGCGTACTGCTCGCCCAGGCACTTGTCCGTAATCACATACGCCATGGTCTCCTCTCCTCCTTGTCGCCGTGTGCGCGGCTAAGCATCCATGAGAACCCTGCCAGTAAACCAAAGTGCGCGCGCGGCGTCAAGGCACGGCGTCACCCCTTCTCCTTGAGGGCGGCCCGCACCTCCCGCCATTCGCCGTGGTCGAGAAGCCGGGCCAGCCCGGCGTAGATCGCGAATCCGAGCAGAATGCCCCCGGCCGTCGCCAGGGCCTCAAACCCCTTGGCCGTTCCGGCCAGATCCGGCCACGCGGCCACGGCCGCATGCATCCCTCCCCAGACGACCAGGCCCATCAGGAGGGCGGCACCGAAACTGCGGCCCAGCGACCCGCCAAGGCCCCGGCCGAAGCCCGGCGCCAGCGGCGTGAGGCGCCAGGCCAGCCAGCCCGCCGTGGCCAGCGTGACCAGGCTGGTGGACAGCGGCAGGCCAACGACCCCGATCCGGAACATGAGGAGGGTGGAGACGAGGACGTTGGCGGCCACCCCGACGCCGTCAATGGCCACGGGGACCCAGGGGCGTCCGGCGGCGTAGAAGGCCGGCGCCAGCACCCGGTTCATGACATGGCCGAAGATGCCCACCGCGTAGGCCGAGGACACGGCCGCCGTGATCGCCGCGTCCGCCGCGGTGAACCGGCCGTACCGGAACAGGAGGGCGTTGATCTGCGGCGCGAGCGCGATGAGTCCGGCCGCGGCGGGCAGGACCGCAAACGCCGCCAGCCGCACCGCCCGATTCAGGGCCGCGGCGGCTTCCGCGGGCCGGCGCGCCTGGAACGCGCGCGCCACGACCGGGTAGGTGACGGTGGAGATGGCCACGCCGATCGCCCCGAGCGGCAGTTGCATGAGCCGGTTGCCGTAATAGATCCGGGCCACGCTCCCCTCGGGGAGAAAGGACGCGAGGATGGTGTTCACGAGCAGGTAAATCTGGGTGATGGAAAACCCGATCAGCGCTGGCACCATCAGGGATCCGATGTCCGCGAGTCCCGGGTGCCACCAGCGCCAGCGAAAGTGCAATCCGGCCCGCCGCGCCGCGGGCACCTGCACGAGCCACTGGGCCAGGCCCCCGGCCAGCACCCCGGCGCTCCAAAGGTAGATCTCGTGCTCCGGGGCGTCCCGGCCGCGGACCAGGATCGCCAGTCCCGCCACGATGACGCACGCATTCAGCGCCACCGGCCCGAACGCCTGCGGCCCGAACCGCTCCTGGGCCGTCAGCCACGCCTGCACGACGGCGGCCAGGCTCATGCACAGGATGAACGGAAACAGCCACCGGGTGAGCGAGACCGTCAGGGCGAACTTGGTCCCGGTGCCCAGGAAGCCCGGGGCCATCAGGTGCACGATCCAGGGCGCCGCCAGCCCGCCCAGCAGGACCAGCACCCCGCCGCCCAGCCCGACCCAGGTCAGGAGCGCGGACACCAGCCGGGCGGCATCCCCCCGGGCCCGGGTGCCGTCGCGGCCCGGGGCGCACCGGCGGCTGATCGCGGGGATGACCGCCGCCGACAGCGCCCCCTCAGCCACCAGGTCACGCAGGAGGTTGGGGATGCGGAACGCCACGAAGTAGGCGTCCGCCACCGTCCCCGCTCCGAACAGCCCGGCGTTCAGAGAATCGCGGGCATACCCGAGCACGCGTGATACCAGGGTCCACGAGCCCAGCACGGAGGCCGCGCGGACCAGGGAGGGCGGCCGGGTCACTGCGGGCCGCCGACCCGGTAGGCCCGTAATTTTTCCCAGAGGGTGTTGCGGGAAATCCCCAGTTGCCGGGCCGTCCTGGTCTGGTTGCCCCCGCAGGCCTCCAGGACCCGGAGGATGTGCTCCTTCTCCACGGCTTCCAGGGAGGCCCCCGCTGCGGACGCGGCGCGCATCCCGGCGCCCTCGGGCAGGGTCACCGCGGCGGGGCCGACGGGGCCGTCCCCGTCGTGCAGGAGCACCGCGCGCTCGAGCACATTGCGCAGTTCCCGTACATTCCCTGGCCACGGGTACCGGACCAGCGCGGCCTCAGTCGCAGGCCCGAGCGCCAGCGGCCGGCGCCCCAGTTCGCGGCAGATTTCCCCCAGCAGGCGCCGCGCGAGTGGCAGGAGGTCCTCCGCCCGGTCGCGCAGGGGCGGGATCACCAGGTGGCCCACCTTGAGGCGGTAGTAAAGGTCCTCCCGGAACGCCTTGCGCTCCACCGCCCGTTCCAGGACCACATTCGTGGCGGCCAGGATCCGGGTGTCCACGGTCAGGTCGACGGTACCCCCGACCCGCCGGAATGACCGGGTCTCAATGGCGCGGAGAAGCTTGGCCTGCACGGCGGGCACGAGCTCACCGATCTCATCGAGCAGGAGCGTCCCGCCGTCGGCCAGCTCGAAGAGGCCCTGCTTGCGCGTCCGCGCGTCGGTGAACGCGCCCGCCTCGTGGCCGAAAAGCTCGCTCTCGATTAGTGCCTCCGGGATCGCGGCGCACGAAACGGCGGTGAACGGGCCGCCCGCCCGCGGGCTGGCGTGGTGGATGGACCGGGCCATGAACTCCTTCCCCACGCCGGTTTCCCCCTCGATCAGGATGGTCAGCGTGGGGCTCTGCGCCAGCCGGCGCGCCTGGATAATGACGGCCGCAAAGGCCGGCGTCACGGCCTCGATCGCGTCGAAGGTGAACCGGGCGCTCTGTTCACGCCGGTGCGCGCCGAACTCCCGAATGGCCCGTCGGGTCTCCAGGATGCGGCGAAGCATGACCTTGAGCGCCTCTGGGTCGTAGGGCTTGACCAGGTATTCCAGCGCCCCCAATTTCATCGCCTCGACCCCGTCGCGGACGTCGTCGGACGCGGTGACCACGATGACTGCCGCCTCGGGGTCCTGGGCGCGCATGTCCTTGAGGACCTCCAGCCCGTGGCGGTCGGGCAGGAAGAGATCCAGCAGGACCGCGTCAGGGTTCCCCTGGGCGAACACCGCCAGGCCCTCGGCGGCGGTGGAGGCGGAGGAGATCCGGAGCCCCTCGGCCTCCAGCGCGGCGGCGAGCGAGCGGCGCACCGCGGGATCATCGTCCACCACCAGCAGGTGCTTCATGGGAGGCCGGCACCGGCGGCCGCGACCTCACCCACCGCCACGGGCGCCGGGCCGGCGACCGGGAGGACCATCCGCACCATGGTGCCGCCGGCAGGACCAACCCCGGCCGGATGGACGGGGCTCAGGACCGTCATCTCCCCCCCGTGGGCCTGGACAATCTTTCGCGCCAGGCAAAGGCCGAGGCCGGTGCCGCCCGGCTTGGTCGTGTAGAACGGCTGGAAGAGGCGGGCCAGCTGGTGTGCCGGAATCCCCCCGCCAGCGTCCGTCACGCGCACGGCGACCTGCTCGCGGCCCCGGACGACCGAGGTCACCGTCTCGATGTCCAGCCGGCCGCCGGCGGGCATCGCCTCGACGGCGTTGCGGAGGACATTGCCCAGGACCATCTCCAGGAGCTGGGCGTCGCCCCAGAGCGCCCCGGCATTCGGGGCCAGCCGCAGGTGAACGTCGAGGGCGGACGCGGCGGCCCCCAGGTCCCGCAGGGCGCGGCGAACGAGGTCATGGAGGTCCGTCCAGCCGGGCTTGAGTGCGGGCGGGCGGGCGAGATCAAGGGTTTCCTGGACGATGCGCGTGACACGCGCCACCTGGTCGAGGGCATCGCGAATGAGCCCCCGCTCGGTCCCGCCCTCGGGCAGGCGGTGCAGAACCGCCTGGAGGCTGTTCGTCATGGCCGTCAGGGGATTGCGCACTTCGTGTGCGATCCCCGCCGCCACCTGCTGGAGCGACCGGACCTGGTCGGCCAGGGAGCGTGAGGCGTCCACGGCCTCCTGCTGGAGCCGGGCGCTCTGCGCCAGGTACCCGGTGAAGATGGCGATGATAAAGAAGAAGGGCAGGCGGATCAGGACGTCCACATCGAGCAGGCTCAGGGATTCCACGTCACGCCAGACCAGGAAGACATACAGGCTGCTGACCCCCGCCGCGACGAGAATGCCGCGGGCCAGCGAGCGGGTCAGGGCGGCGGTCAGGATAATCAGGAAGTACGGAAGGTAGAGGCGGGAATCCAGCCCGCGCATGCAATAGATGGCGGCCCCGATGAAGACGGTATCGGCCACGAACATGTACATCCAGTTCACCGGCCGGTAGAACGCGGGCGGGGGCAACCGCATGAGGGCCAGATTGCCCAGGGCCGAGAGGAGGACGAGGGACCAGAAGAGGAGGGGGGCAATGCGCCAAGCTCCGGTGGCGCTCCCCCAGACGGCGACCACGCCGACCAGGAGCCATTGGAGGGAAACGACATAGCCCTTCCGGCTCCGCCACCACCCGTGCATGAAATCATTGTACCGGGCCGTTCATCCGTCAGGTTTCCGGACGCCCGTAAGGAATCCGGACGCCTGGGACCGAACGGGCAATCCAAACATCTGACGGGCGTTCCCGGCCGGTTGACACGCATCTTGCATAAGCCTAGGATCAGGTTTCGAACTCAACCCCACGCTACGTGAGGGAGGTGAATGACCATGAAACATCTCAAGAAGAGCAAGAAAGAGCAGGGTTTCACCCTGATCGAGCTGATGATCGTCGTCGCGATCATCGGTATTCTGGCGGCGCTGGCACTCCCGAAGTTTGCCTCGCTCGTCGAGAAGTCCCGGGAAGCCGCGACGAAGGGGAATATGAACTCGATGCGCTCGGCCGTCTCCATTTACTATGGCGACACCGAGGGTGTCTATCCGGGTGAACTTGACACGTCATCGGCGTACCTGTACTCGAAGTACCTGGAAACCATTCCGCCGGTCAAGGCCACGCACTCCGGCATTGGCTCCAGCATCAACGAGAGTCCGTCAGGCACGGCCATTGCCTACACCACCAATGAAACGATCTCCGTTTCGGGGACCGGGTGGCGCTACAACTCCACGAATGGTCACATTTTCGTGAACAGTTCCACCACGGACTCGAAGGGATCACCGTACTCGACCTACGGGTACTAAGTCTCCTCTCGATCTGACCGGCAGGAAGGACGGGGGCCGTCGCAAGACGGCCCCCGTACCGTTTTCATGGGTCCGGCGCCGCACGAACTTTGTTGACAGTCCCCGGCACGACAGGGTAGGGTAGGAGCCTCATGGCGAACCTCAAGTCCTCGATCAAGGATGTCCGCCGCACCCGGACCCGCACCGCGCGGAACCGGGCGCAGATGACCCGGCTCCGGACCGCCCTGCGTGCCGTGCGCGTGGCGGCAACCCGCGACGCGGCCGTCACCGCCCTGCGCGAAGCCTCGGCCCTGCTGGACCGGGCCGGCCGGGGCAACCTGATCCACCGCGGCAACGCCTCGCGCCACAAGTCGCGGCTGGCGCTGTTCGTGAACGCCAAGTACCCCGCCGCCAAGAAATAACCGCCCCGTCGGCTAGCGGCAGCACTCCAGGGTCAGGGTTTCCAGGACGGCGCGGCCGTCCCCGCCCCGCTTGAGCCGCCCCTCTGCCGCGGCGAGCGCCCGGAACAGGGTCGTAAAGCGCGCGGCCGGGGTCCGGCGCACCATCATCGAGGCGCGGTCCAGCGCGGGTCCGGGCATGCGCACCCCGGTCTGCCACTGGTTCAACCCCTGGGCCAGCCCGCCCTTGAGGATGGACAGCTTGCGCAACTGGGTCAGGATCAGCGCGTGGAGCGCGAGCGGGTGGAACTCGTCGAGGAGCCGGGCCAGCAGGGACAGGGCCCGGCCCGGACGGCGGTCCACGAAAAGCGCATCGAGGTAGCCGAACATGTCGGGCGGCGCGGTGTCCGCCGCCAGCGCTGCCACATCCTCCTCCCCCGCCGCACGGCCCCCGCCGGTGTAGGCAGCCAGCTTCTCCAGTTCCCGCACGAGCGCCCAGGGCTCGCCCCCCACCCGCTCCACCAGCGCGGCGCCCGCGGCGCGCTCCAGCCGGAGGCCCAGCGCCGCCGCGCGGTCGTCAAGCCAGACCCGGAGCAGGTCACCCTGGGGGCGTTCGCACACGACCAGGGCGTCGCTGCGCACCGCCGCCTCGAACAGCGCATCCCCCTCCCACTTCTTGAAGTCCCAGCGGTCCGAGGTCATGACCAGGACCGTCCCGGGATCCGGCGCGGCGAGGTACGCCACCATCGGCGTGACCTCGGCCTTGCTGGCCTTGGTACGCCGCTTCGCGCGAACCGGTGGCCGCGGCGCCGCAGGCGCATCCGCGGGCGCCTCCTCCCCTTCGCCGGCGTCCTCCTCTGCCCTGGCCCCGCCACGCCAGGACTCCACGTCGCGGATGCAGACGAACCGCCGGGTCCCGCCGAACGGCGGCGTCCGGGCCAGGTCCACCGCTGCCCCCTCGGGGGTGTCCCCCGCCCACCGGGTTTCGGCATTCATTTCCTGCCATTCCCGCGGGACCGCCAGCCGCCGGTACGCCGCGCACAGCTCGTCGCGCAGCCAGAGGTTGTCCCCGACCAGGAGGACGACCGGCGGCAGGGACGTGGGCGAAGCCGCGGCGAGCGCCGCGGCGCCCGCAATCACCGCGGCATGGCGGCGACCCGGCCGACGGGCCGGGCCGGCGCACCGGAGCGCACCGGACCCGCCGGATCGGAACCGGGCGCGAGCGGGGTGGCCGGGCGGGTTCCGGAGCCCTGCAGGTAGAACACGCTTTCGGAAATGGGAACGCCGTCCAGGAAGGCCTCCACGGTGTACAGCCCCGGCGCATCGGGCACGCGCACCTGGCCGTTCTGGGTGACCACCGTGCGCAGGCCGATCGCCTGCGCCAGCAGGATGTTCCCGGCCGGGCCGTCGGCCAGCGCCGTCTCGCGGGGAGTAATGTCATGGGAATATTCCGAGAACACCGTCCCCGAGGGATCGCGCCACACCAGTCGCGCCACCCGCACGGCGGGATTCCACGGCTTGAGGAGGTAATACCCGTAAAACTGGACATTGGCGTCACGGGCCGCGGTGAAGGTATTGCGGGTGTTTGCAGGAAAGGTCCCGCCGGGGGCCAGGCCTGAACACACCGTCACCAGCGCGGGCAGGACGCGCACGGGCGCGGCCGTGACGGTCGCCGACCAGCCCAGGACGGCCCCCAGTGCCGGGTTCTCTGCCCGGGTCGGCCCCGACGCCAGCAGGAGGAGGATGAGTCCCGTGGTCCGCACGGGCGCCATCATACGGCCGGGGCGGTCAGGGCGCAATCTGGAGCTTGCCCTTCCGGGAGCCGGCCTTCTTGCCCGGGATCTCGGCCGAGGCGTACCAGACATACACGCCCGGCACCACCCGCTCCCCCTTGAGGTTGCGGCCGTCCCACTCGGCGTATCCGTAGGCGTCGGCGGTGAATTCAGTGACCAGTTCCCCGGCGATCGTGTAGATCCTGACCTGCGCCCGGCCGGGCATCCGCCGGAACTTCGCGGTGCCGCCGACCGCCGCCGCCGGGCGGAACGGGTTCGGGAACACGATCATGTCATCCAGTGAATTGGCCGGCTCGCGGATGGTCACCGGCCCCGCGGTCAGCGCGGCCGTCCCCAGCCCCGCGGCGTCGGCGGCGGACACGGTCAATGCGACCTGGCCGGCCCGGGAGGCCCGCCAGATCCAATTGAACGTGACAAAGGCACCCGGCGCCAGGGTCACGGCGGCGGGCGTGGACCCGGAAACCAGGAGGACGGCACCATCGCCGCCGAATGCCACGGCGGACGGGCGGACGCCCGGGAGGGTCAGGGACCCGGTGTTCTGGATCAGCAGGGACATGCTGAACACGTCATCCACCGTGGCCGAGACCGTGGAGAGGTTCAGCGCCAGGGCGACCAGTCCGATCGTGTCGCACCGCAGGGGCCGGGTCCCGGCGAAGGCGGAGATTGGCAGGAGCGAGTTGGCATCGGTGCCGGCCACGGTCATGGTGTAGGTGGTCAGGCCCGCCGAGACTGCCGAGAGCGTCCAGGTCCAGGCCAACCCGGTCATCCCGGGCAGGATGACCGGTCCCGCCGGCGGCCCGGCGACGATGACCGCTCCGGTCCCCGCAGCCACCAGCATGACATTGGGGTTGCCCAGGTTCGCCGGGGCCGTGCCGGTATTCGACACGGTCACCGTGAGCCAGCGGGTCTGGCCCGCCATAGCCGAAGTCGCGGAGATGGTCAGGCCCGCCGTGAGGGCGGCCGGGCCGACCGCCATCCCCGTGATGGTGCGGGAGGCGAAGAGGGCGCGGCCGTCCGTGGCGTCCAGCCCCGTGAGTGTCACCGAAAAATCCAGGACTCCGGGCGTCCCCACGGTAAACGTCCAGACCCAGACCTGCGTTGAGCCCCCGCCGATCGTATAAGGTCCCGGGCCGGGGCCGAACACCGGGGTGAGTGGCGGCCCGGAGCCATTGAGGAGGACTGGCATTAACCCCACGGCCACCGACACCCCGGTATTGGTCACGGTCACCCGGACATCAATGTTCTGGCCGGCGGACGAGGTCACCGGCGCCAGCGCGACCGCCATATCCAGGAACGCGCTGGTGCTGATATCCAGCGACAGCCCGGCCGGCACCACGGTGACTCCGCCGCCGTACCCCGCATCCGTGCCCGTCGCCGTGGTCGAGAGAACGACAATGCCCGCCACGGACGCGGTTCCCGACCAGGTGAAGACCTGGTTCGCGCCCGGCGCGATGGCTGCGGCCGCCGGCCAGGGTCCGGTCACGCCCGCCAGCGCCCCCGGTCCGGTGGCGCGCAGGGCCGCCGGCGTCACGGCCGTGGCGTCCGTGCCGCCGGTGTTCGTCACGGTGAGCGTGACCAGCACGGACGATCCGCGGTTGACGGGATTGATGATGGCGGCCAGGACCGCCGTGAGTGCGGCGGGAGGGGGGACCGCCACGGTGAGCTGGGGCGCCGCGACGACGGGGAGCCCGTAGTCGCCCACCCCCACCGCGGTCAGCGAAAACGGCACGGTGCCGGACCCGTTGGCCGAGTAGGTCCACGTGAACGACTGCGAGGCGCCGGGCGGCAGGGACACCGGACCGGACGGCAGGGGCCCCGCCTCCAGGGTCACCAGCGCCGCGCCCGCCACGGGACCGGCATCGGGGAGGAGGGACATCACGGTTGCGGTGCACGGATTCGTGGCGGTGAGGACCAGATCGAACCACTGGCCCGCCAGCGGCGCGGGCCACGCACCCGAGGGGATGGCCGCCACGGTGCCCACCAACCCCCCGCCGGCAATGGTCGTGGTCAGTGTCATCCGGTCCAGGTAGACATCACCGCCCAACGGCTGGTCAATGTTGAAGACGATCCGGATGCGGGACAGCGCCTCGGAGGGCAGGATCGTCCCGGTCCAGTCCAGCGGCAGGCTGACCCGGTTGAGCCCGGGGGTGATCGCCACCTGCGTGGATGCGAGGGACTGGTAGGTCTTGGCCCCGGCATCGCCGATGAGGGTCACGAGGTGCCACGCCGAGCCGCCATTCCACGGGATCGCGCCAGGGTCCACATAGAGGTCAAAATCCAGCGAGGCGTAGCCTGACCAGACCGTTGGCGCGAACCCGGTCAGGACGAAGATATCCGCATTCCAGCCGACGGGGAGCGTGATTGTGGCCTCGAGGCTTGCGCCGCCCTGCGAGATGGCCGCGGCCAGCCCGGTATTGATCGCCCGGGTCGCGGTGCCCCCGGTCCAGGTCCCGTTGTTGCCGAACGCCTCGCACCCGTTCAGAAGGAGGGAACAGCCCGAGACGCTGTACACGGTGGCCGTTGGTGCCGTGACCGGCCCGGCGGTCATCGGCAGGCCGGTGGCCGCATCCGTGGCGGTGAGCGTGGTGGTGAACTCCACCGTGCCCAGGTCCGATCCGGCAAAGGTCCAGGTCAGCACCACGGCGCCCGCGGGAACCAGCGGCCCCCCCAGCGGCAGGGCCGGGGTGGGCCCGGCCAGCGGCCAGGCGGACCCGGTCCCGCCCTGCGCGAACGCCGCCGCGTCCAGCCCGGTGGCGTCGGCCAGCCCCGTGTTGGTGACCGTCAGCATCACCAAAAATCCGGTGTTCTCGGGTGATGCGAGGGGCCGGACCGACAGCGTGGCGGCGAGCCGGGCGCCGGTCACGATCACCACCGTGGCATCGGGCGACAGCGAGGACCGGGGAGTCCCGAGGGCATCCGTAAAGGAGGCGGCGGCCGCGGTCGGCCCCAGCAGGGGACCGGCCCCGGTGATGGTGACGGTGTAGGCATACGAAACGGCGACGCCCGGCGCCAGCGCCGGCCGGGTCCAGGCGACGGTGGTGCCGTTGAACACGCCGCCCCCCGTTGCGCTGACGAACTGGGCGCCGGCGGGCACCGTGTCCCAGACCGTCAGGTTCGTGGCCGTCTGGGTCCCGGTGTTGGTCGCGCCGATGGTGTAAGTGAACGGGGACCACCGGTTGACCGTCGCCCCGGATCCCGTGAGCGACAGGGTGACCGATGCGTCGGGCACCATGAAGGCGGCGGCCAGCGCCACGACCGCCCCCTGGTACGGCAGGTGGTTCTCGGAGACCTGCCAGGGGCAGTAGACCGTCCCCGTCGCGTCGATGCCCTGACAGCAGTAGGAGAAGTCACGGTACATGTGGTGCTTGGCCAGCGTCCCGGCCACGGGAGCGTGGTTGGGGCCGAATCCCGGCGGATTAGCGCCCGCCAGCTGGCACCCTCCTTCCGGATAGTACGAGTCCGGCCCGCCCGGCACGATGCCGGGAAACGGGCCCAGGGTACTGGTGACATTGTCGCTGATGCCGCCGGCATCAGTCCCGAAGTAATACGGATAGGCGACCTCCTGGACTCCCGCCGGCTTGCCGTAATAGACCGGGTCATTGGCCCGACCGAACCAGCCGTGGTAGATCCGCCACGCCGAGTGCTCCCCCCCGAGGGCGGCCATGTTGGAGGCGTACACCATGTTCTCGCCGTTGAGCCCGAAGATGTAGTGCAGGTAGTTCTCGGCCTGCGCCAGTGTTTCCGCCACGGTATGCGACCCCGTGGCCCCCGCCCGGGCTGCGATGACCAGGTACTGGCCGCGGTTGCCTTTCGCCCGGTTGCTTCCCCAGACATACTCCCACCCCTCCATATCCGTGAGGTAGTTCCCGGCCAGCGTGATGGACCGGTCCACCAGCAGGCCCAATTGGGCCTTCATGCCGGCCACCGTCGCCGCCGTGGCCCCGGGCGTCGCCACGGTCGTCGCCATGGCCCGCATGAGGTGGATGCCATAGGCCTTCCCATCGCGGTTGCCCGCCTCCGCCCAGGCCGCCGCCCCCGCCCCGTTGCTCCAATTGAGGTACCCGTCCACATACCCCTGGGCCGCGGCCGCATTGGCCCCCGCGGGGTTCAACCGGTAGAGTTCCGCGGCCAGCCAGAGCTTGGTCTCGGAGGTGGCAAGATTGACGAAGGTCCAGGCATTGTTCGCCCGTGTCTCGTAGCCTGCCGCCCAGCCCGGGTTGTACGGCTGGAGCAGGCGGGCCATCCGGGCGAAGCAGGCCCCGGCGATGCAGGTCGAATTGGTCGTCGCGTCAAAATAGTAGCGAGTGACGCAATCGGTGCTCGGCACGGTCACCCCGGGGCACCCGGCCCCCCCGCTGGTATGCACGAGGGAGAGGACCGACCCGTCCGGCCTCTGCATTTTGGCGTACCACTCCAGGTGCCAGCGCGCCTCGTCCAGGCAGTCCGGAACGCCATTGCCTGACTCGGGAATTCCGGTATGGTCCGAGGCGAACGCGGTGGCGTTGAGTTCGAACCCGGAGGTAATCCCCCAGAGGCCCCCGCCGTCGTCGCCGTTGTAGCCGGCCCGCGCGTCAATGTACTTGTTGTGGTCCCCCGCATCGTGCCAGCCGCCGGTGAGGTCCAGCGCGCCGTAGTCGGTTCCAGGTTCGACCAGCGCATGGGTGCAGGAGCCGTCCTGCAGGTGGCACGCGGGGGGGTCCGCCCAGGCGCCCATCACGGAGGCGGGGTGCCCGGTCCCGCACCGCTGGGCGAAGAAGGCCTTGAGCAGGGCGGCGCCGGCCAGGTTGTACGCGCCCACGCCGATGGAAAAGACGTAGGAGGTGGCGCCCCAGGACGGCACCTGGAGGTAGTAGTCGCCGGGGGCGGTGAGGTCGGAGAAGTCCGCCCGGTACACCACCCCCTCGCCGGAGTCCCCCGCGGAGTCGTCGAAGGGGCCCGCCACCGACGCGCTGGGGATCGAATACGCCAGCGACCCGTCCGCGGCCCGGCGCACCTCGACGACACCGCCCGTGGCGGAGGCCGTCAGGATCGCCACCTTGGGGTCGGCGGGCCGGTAGCCGAAATGGTCCACCTTGAGGTCGGGCGACCACGTTCCGCCGAACGCAACGGCCGGAAGGAGGAGGGCCGCGGCGCTATTTCGCCAGCGAATCAACGTACGCCTTGAGCGCCGGGTTGTCAGGGTTGAGTTGCAGGGCGTATTTCCAGGAGGTCAGCGCCCCGGCCGTGTCACCCTTGGCGGACTGGCAGTTGCCCAGCAACTGCCACGCGGCGGCGTTGCCCGCGTCCGCTTTGAGGAGAACGGCCACGGCGGCCCAGGCCTCATCCACGCGGCCCGCCGCGAAGGCGGCCTGCGCCGCGTCCAGCGGTGACACGGCCGCGGGCGCCGGAAGGACGGGCTTGGTACCCGCCACGTTGCGCGCGGCCAGGACGTCCGCCTGGAGCTTCGAGGCATAGGCCCGCAGGTCCGAATTCTCCGGATGAATCTTGAGCGATTCCACGTAGGCCTTGATCGCCCCGTCGGTGTCCCCCCCGGCCAGCCGCTGGGAGCCAAGGACCTGCCAGGCCTGCCAGTGGAACGGATTCAACTGCACGGCGGTCTCCGCCTTGGCCTTCGCCCGCTCGCCGTCGCCGGCCGCCAGCGCGGCCTGCGCGTCCCGGTACGCCTGCTCCGCGTCCTTTTCCAGTTCGGCGGACGGGATGGTCCCCACGGTGGGCTTGTCCCCCAGCGTGGTGAGCCCGATCGGCTGGGCCTCCCGGAACTCCAGGTCCTTCTCGACCTCCTCCGACGGCCCCAGCCCGTACAGGAAGGCGATCCGGTGGCTGACCGCCAGGTCCCCGAACGGCTGGTACGCGTAGTCGAGCCCGAGCCGCCCGCGGCGGAATCCCGCGCCCAGCGTCAGGCCCGCCAGCCCCGCTAGGGCGTCATTCGCCAGTGCCTTGCGGTACCCCGCCCGCAGGGACATGACCTTCCAGACCCGGGACTCCACGCCCACCGCAACCTGCATCGCATGGTCCGTCAGCCCGTAGCCCCCGTCGAGGGCCAGGGTCCCCCCATCCCACGCCTGCCAGGCGACGCCCAGCCGGGCCGTGGCCGGCAGGGAGAACCCGTCGGCCTTCGGCCCGAAATGCTGGATCGAAAACCCGGCCGTGAAGGTCTCGCTGACCGGAATCTGGCCGCCCGCCGAGACGCCGACCAGCGAGCCGCCCACGGCCTCGGCCACCCGTTCCACCGCAAAGCCCGCCGTCCCGCCGGTCCGGCCGGGGATGGTGAAGGCATACGCCAGCGCCAGCGCGTAATCCAACCCGCTTCCGGACCCCGTCCGGAACCCCGTGGCGTCCCGCACCTCCCAGGTGCCCCAGTTGAGCGCCGTGACGCTCGCCGCGGCGGTCCCCGACCCCACGGGAATGGCGGCGGCCGCGTATGACACCCCGAGTCCGTTCGCCGCCGCGTCGTACATCCCCACCGCCTGCCAGCGGCTCACATGGGCCAACCCCGCCGGATTCCACGAGATGGCCGAGGCGTCATCGGCCACCGCCGTGAACGCCTCCCCCATCCCCACCGGCCGCGCCGCCATGCCCCGGGCAATGAACGACCCCCGGCGGAACCCGAGGTCGTCGGTGACGGACACCGGCGCGGCGGCGTGGCCCGAGACCGCCAGCACGACAGACAGCGCTGCTCCGATCATGATCGCCGCCGGAATGTACGGAAGGGGGACCGGGCCAGCATTTGCGCCTCCCGGTCAGCTTCCAGGAGCTGGTGCCGCAGGTCGAGCAGGGTGAGATCCAGCGCCTGCCGCCGGGCCGGATCCCCCTCCTGGGCACGGCGGACTTCAACCGCTGCAATCCCCTGGCGCAGGGCCTTCGCCCGGGCCCGCGCGGCCCGGAGCCGGGCTTTCGGCGACCGGGCCACGCGTGGATCCACCCGATGGACGTCGCTCCGGCCCCCCCGGCCGGCCTGGCCGGGGGCCGCGGCGGTTGCCTGCGGCGTAGCGAGCACCGTCATCGCCAGCACGAACGCCGCCATCAAGCGAGCCGGGATCTTCATGGCTTCACCACCAGTTTGGCATGGGGAAAGACCTGCGGCGGGCCACCGTTATCCGGCTCGGCCCGGGCCCGGAGCAGGTAGACCCCGGGCGCCCAGTCCGCGAGGCCACGGACATCGAGGGTTCCGTCGAGCTTGCGGACATTCCGCCAGGTCCCGCCCCACACCCGGTGCATCGCGGCGTCGTAGGCGTCCACCGTCACCTCCCGGGCATCGTCATTCAGCCGCAGGGAAATGGTGAGGGCATCGAGACCGCCCCGCACGGGATTCGGGTAGACGGCGAAATCGCCGTCAGGGCGTGGCAGAATGACCACGGCCACGCCGACCGCGGCCAGGGGCAGGGAGGCCACGATCGTCGTCCCCGAGGGCAGGTAGGTCACGGTGATGTTGGTGCCCAGCGTCACCGTGCCGCCATCGGCGGCCAGGAACGACCAGGTGAAGGTGGTGGCGGACCCCGGCAGGAGCGTGGCGCTGGCCGGTGAGGGACCGAGCACCCCCGTCACCAGGGTCGAAGGGGAAAAGGTCAGGGCCGTGGGCAGGAGGGCCACCCAGGCGGTCGCCGACCCGGCATTCGTCACGGTCAGCCACACGGTCACCGCCTGTCCCGGCTTGAAGGGGCCGGCCGTGGTCGTGAGGACGCCTGCCAGGAGCGGCACGGGATCAATGGTCACGGTGTTGGAGACCGCGAAGACCGGCACGGCCAGGCCGGTGACGCTTTCAAATCCGGCCACGGTCGCGCTGAACAGGACCATCCCCGGGGCATTGGCCCGGTAGGTCCAGGTAAACGACCGGGTCTCGCCCGGATTCACCAGCGGCTGGACGGCGGGGACGGGTCCGGACAGTTTCGTCGCCAGGGCGGCCGGGGAGGGCAGGGCATTGGCCGAGGCCGTGACCGACCAGATCGCCGACGACCCCGAGTTTGAGACGGAGTAGATGACGGTCACGAGGCCGCCCTGGGAGACGATGAGCGGCGTCGCGGTGACCCAGCCGGTAAGTCCCCCGGACGGCAGGATCGTGCCGCCACCCGTGTCCTCGTCAATCAGCGGCCGCAGGAGGCCGGAATCCGTTCCTTGCGCCGTGGCGGTGAAGACCACCACCCCCGGCGTCTGCGCCGTAAACGACCAGGTAAATGTGACGGCGGTGTGCGCAGGCAGGGTCAGCGGCCCGGGCGGGAGCGGACCCCCGAACACGGTCATCAGCCCCGCCCCCGTGTTGACATCGCAGAATGCCGTCACGCTCGTTGCCGGGACATCGCCTGTATTCGATACCGTCAGCCGGACCCCGATGCGGTTGCCGGGAACCCAGGTCCCGGGCGGCACGGTCATCACCGCCGTGAGCAGGGCGGGGAGCCGCAGAAGGGCGAATCCGGTCCGGCCCGTGACGATGGGCGTGCCGGTCCCATCGTCCCCCGCGGCCGAGACGGTGAACGCCAGGTTCCCCGCCCCGCTGACCGAGTAGGTCCAGGTAAAGGTGGTGGCCGACCCCGGCGGGAGCGACCCCAGGAATGACGTCGACCCGCCGATCAGCGTGAGCCCGCCCCCGGGTGTGAACACCTTGGTCGGCACCAGACCGAGGGCGGGCTGGCTCCCCGAGTTGGACACGGTGAAGGTCACGGTGATCCACTGCCCGACGAAAACCGTCGCCGTGGCCGGCGCGATAGACAGCGTGGCGGTCAGAATGGCGGGCTGGGCGATATAGAACGTCCCGCTGTCCAGGTCACCGATGGCCACCGGGAACGGAGCCCCAACCCCGGAGACGGAGACGGTGAAGTCCATCGCACCCGGAGCCGTCGCGCTCCAGGTCCAGTAGAAATAGGTGGCGGACCCGGCGGCGAGCGTGGAGAGGTTTGGCGGAATCGCCGGAAGGAGCTGGGTGGCGGACCCTGCCCCGGAGGTGACCAGCAGGGACGGCGCCAATCCCGTGGCGGGATAGTCGCCCGTGTTCACCACGATCATCGCCACGGCAAAGAGCTGGCCCGGCTTGGCCCCGGCCGGAACGAAGACCAGCGAGGCATCCAGGGTGGCCAGCTTCTTGAGGATCTCCACCCGGGTCACACTGGCCGAGGTCACGGCGCCCGCGCCGTTGCCGCCCTGCGCCGTCGCCGTCATGCTGACCAGCCCGCTTCCGTTCACGGAGAAGGTCCAGGTGAAGGTCGTAGCGCTCCCCCCCCAGATCGTGAGCGGCCCCGGCGGGACCGGCCCGGCCACGGCGGTCAGCAGGGTGGTGCCTGAATTCAATTGTCCAAACGGCAGGACTCCCGTAGCGGGGAGCTGGCCCGTATTGGTGACCGTCAGCGACACCGTAAACCACTGCCCCACAAACTGGGTCGTGGACGCCGGTGAGAAGGAGAGGGCGCCAATCAGGTTGGCCCGGGTGGCGGTGAGGATCCCGATCGTGGCCGAGTCACTGACCGCGGCAAAGGTGATCGCATCGGACCCCGAAGCCGTCGCCGTCATGGTGACGACCCCTGAACCGGAAACGGAGTAGGTCCAGACGAACATCGTGGCCGTCAGCGGGGCCAGATTGTTGAGGTCAGGCGGGACCGGCCCTCCAACCAAGGTCAGCAGGCCGGCCCCCGTGTTGGATTGGAGTGCGGGGACCAGCGCATTGGCCGTGTGCCCTCCGGTGTTGGTGACCGTCAACCGGACCGAGATCCATTGCCCCACATACGCCGTCCCGGAAACCGCCACCACCGAGAGCGCGGCCTCCAGGGTGGCCCCCGGCAGGACATTCACGGCGCCCGCCCGCGCCACCACCAGCAGGTCCCCGCCGCCCGCATCGGTGCCCAGGCCGGTGGCCGTGAAGCCGAGCGTACCCAGGCCGTTGGCGCTCACCGTCCAGGTAAAGGACTGGTTGATCCCTGGCCCGATGGTGACCGGCCCGGGGGGGACCGGTCCCGCGAGGATCGTCCCCGCCGCGCCCCCGCTGTTGACCTCAAGGAAGGGCAGGACCCCTGTGGCATTGACCGTCCCCGTGTTGGAGACGGTGAGGACCACCAGGGACCATTCCCCCGGGGCCACGGTGGCCGGGGTCACGGACAGCGCCGCCAGCAGGGCGGCGGCATTCTCGGTGTACTTCACGAGGTGGATCGCGTTGTCCACCTGGCCGGCCGCATAGGCGGAGCCCACGGCCGCGGCCCGGCCCAGGTCCCCGGCGGCACCGGAATCATAGGTCTGGGCCCACCGGAGCGTTCCGTCCGCCGCGTACGCGACCGTCGCCGTGTCGGCGGGCGTGATGTCCCCGGCCGGGCCCAACGGCCCCGCCTGCCCCACCGCATAGGCACCAAAGGCGGGGTCAAGCGCCACCCCCGTAAAGAGCGCTTCCGCCCCGCCGCCGTCATAGGTCCGCGTCCACAGAAGTCCTCCGGCCGCCGTGACCTTGCGCACGGCACCCCAGATATCACCCGATCCCGAATCATTGATGGTCCCGGCGAGGTAGAGGTCCGTGCCGTCACACTTGAGGTCGCCGGCGAATTCGTCCAGCCCCGGCCCGGCGTTGAAACTGCGGGTCCAGACAACCGCCCCGGCTGGGGACACCTTGATGACGCCGGTGTAGAGGTCACCGCCATCATCCAGCGTCTCGGCGAGGTACACATTGCCGGCCAGATCCAGGGCAATGCCCTGGGGATGGTCATCCACCGTGAGGGTATAGGTCAGCGACCAGGCCACCACCCCGGCGGGGGTTAATTTCGAGACCCACAGGTTGCCGTTTCCGGACACCGGGTTACGAAACCAGCCGGAAGCATACAGGTTGCCACCCGCATCCGCCGTCAGCGGACCGTTGAACGATTCTGGCTGACTGGACGGCCGGAACGGCGCCAGCAGGGCACCGGCCGCGGTCGTCCGGATGATCTCGACATTGTTCGTGAAGGTGACAGCGTCCGTCGCCGTCGTCTCCAGGAATGAGGTCCCGCTCACCAGGACAAAGCCTTCGGCATCGTAGTACACCGAGGAGGTGGAGGTCGGCATGGCGGGAATATTGGCCCACTGAAACGCGCCGGCCGTCGAATGCTTCACGACAAAGGGGCCGTTGTCGAAGGCCCCGGCCTGGTAGACCCCGCCCGCGCCGTCGGTCCCCGCGGCGACCAGGTCGGCCCGGGCGGCCGAGTCAAACCGGTCGGTCCACTGGATCGCGCCTGCGGATGAGTACTGCCTCACCTCGAAATCTTGTCCGAAGTTCGACCAGTCCGGAATCAGAGAGCAGGAAAGGTACACCAAGCCATTGGCGTCGGTCGCCACCCGGGCCGCCCCGACGGGAAACCCGAATGCGTCGTAGGTGCCGCCGGCTTGGACATCGGACCACTGAAAGGCCAGGCCGGCGCTGAACGCGACCAGGCGCGGATCGAAATCCGTGAACGTCGTCGTCCGCATCCCCGCGATGTACACCCCTCCCGCACCATCCACGGCGATGCCGCCCAGGTAGTTGTAGGCAATGTCAGACTTCGAGCCCGAGGCGATGACCGATCCGTCAATTGTGCTGAGCCGAAGCACGCCCACAGCCTGGGGAATGAGGGAGTCCACCCCCATGTACAGATCCCCGTTCGGGGCGATGGTCAAGGCCCGGCCGTACTCGTAGGCCGGCGGTGCGGCAATCCCATAGGTCTGCGTCCAAAGCTGCGTGCCGCCGCCATCGTAGGCCACCGCGGCCGGGTCGTCATCGCCAAAGGCCCCGGAATCCGCGTAACCACCGGCATAGACATTCCCGGCCGGGTCCGTCGTCACGGCCACCATGGCGGTATTCGTCGAGAGGATGATGGCGGGATCAGACCGCGCCGCAATGATGGCCCCCGTGGAGTCCAAAGCCAGGAGGCGGCCGACAGAGCCGATCCCGTCGTAATATGAGGAAACCACCAACTCATTGCCCAATCCGTCCACGACCACGGCGATGGAGGTATCGTCAAAGCCGGAATCGTCGGTGCTGGCCCACAGCATGGCACCCGTGGCGTCATACCGGCCCACCCAGATGTCCACCGTGGTGTTCTGGATGGCACCCGCCAGAACCAGGTCGCCATTGGGCGCGAAGGCCATTGACGTGATGCCGACGGAGCCGGGATTTTCGAGCAGAAGGTCGGCAAGCGGCGCCCCGGCCGGGTCGAACGAAGCCAACCGAAACTCCCAAGTATGCGCACGGTACACGACGAAGGTGGTCCCGGACACCGTGGCCGCGGCCAGCCACCGGTCGTCCCCTCCACAGGTCCGCGTAAAGGTGGCAACCCACGCCTGAGTCGGGGGCAGGGGGGCCGCCCGGGCCACCGCGGCAGGCAGGAACAGCAGGGCCAGCCCGGCGGCAAGCCCGAGGGCGGTCCGGCGCGAATCAGGTTGAATTGGTCGTCGCTCCCCGCCCATTCCCTTCGAAAACCATTGTACCCGCTCTGTTATGGTAGGCCCATGAGCGATGGAGGCGTCCTGCTGGCGTTGTCAATGCTGGCCTTCTGGGGGAAGCCGGCGCCGGCCGAGGCCGCCACGCACCCCAATCCCGCGGCCAAGGACTGTACGGGCGTGGCCACCTTCGGCGCGGGCTGTTTCTGGTGCGTCGAAGCGGTGTTCCAGGAGATCCAGGGCGTGTGCTCGGTGGAGCCGGGCTACGCGGGCGGCAAGCACGCCAACCCCTCGTATGAAGAAGTCTGCACCGGCGAGTCGGGCCATGCCGAGGTGGCCCAGATCCGGTTCGATCCCGCCAAGGTGACCTATGCCGAATTGCTCGAAGTGTTCTGGCAGACGCACGATCCGACCACGCTCAACCGCCAGGGCTCTGATGCGGGGACCCAGTACCGATCGGTGATCTTTGCCCACGATGCCGAGCAGAAGAAAGCCGCCGAGCACTACAAGCGGGAACTCGACAAGTCCCACGCGTACACCAAGCCGATCGTCACCGAGATCGTCCCCTTCAAGGCCTTTTACCCGGCCGAGGACTACCACAAGAATTATTACCGGACGCACACCATGGCGCCCTACTGTGTCTTCGTCATCCGCCCCAAGCTCGAAAAATTGCACAAGGCGTTCAAGAAGAAAATCCGCACGCCATCCTGATCGGCCGGAATGAAGCTGGCTGCGGGGCTAGGATTCGAACCTAGAGTAACCTGGTTCAGAGCCAGGTGTGTTACCGTTACACTACCCCGCAATTCCCAAAGGGGGGCAAGCCCCCCTTCGGCGGCGCGAGCGCCGAATACCTACTGTAGCGGTCGGCGCTCGCGCCTGCTACCCCCCAGGCAAGAACGGATCACAGGTAGGCGCCGCGGCCTCCCACTTCCTAATTTCAATCGAGATTTAGGGAGTTCCCGGAAGGGTGCGGGCCTGGGTGAGGTCGGAACAGCGCGGCTCGCTGAACCGGCGGGCCTCCCGGGAATCCTTGAGGAAGATGGCGAAGTGGTCCTTGACGCCGAACTCAAAGGCCTCGCGCCGGTAGTCGAACTGGACGCCCTTGTCCAGCGCCCGGGACACGGCCACCACGGACCGGCCCACCGCCGAGGCGTCGCTGAAGACGGGCACGAAGTTGAACGATCCGCGCTTGAACGCCTT
>JAHFSL010000513.1 GCA_023265785.1 Candidatus Coatesiibacteriota bacterium
GTCGGGCTGGGCGGGGCCGCCGAGTGGGTGACCATGATCCTGTTCCTGGAGGTGGCCCGCCGCACCTTCGTGACCCTGCGGCCGCAGGAACTCATGCTGATCTACTGGGTGGCCGGCTCCATGATCGGGGTGTCCGGGGCCTTCGGGTCCGGGCTCCATACCTTTGGCGGCTCCTTCGGTCAGTTCATCGGCCAGCAGTACCTGATGCAGCACCCGCTGATGGCCGACATCGCCCCCAAGATCCCCGACTGGGCCATGCCGCCGCTCTCCACCGGGGTGTATGCCCTGCGCACCTTCTTCCATCGTGCCTGGCTCAAGCCCATCTTGATCGGCACGGTCGTCACGATCCTGTACCGGATCAACTCGGTGACGCTGGGGTATGTCCTGTTCCGGATAACATCGGACGCCGAACGCCTGCCCTTCCCGCTGGTCAACCTGGATGTGGGCGGAACGATGGCGCTGGCCGAGTCCTCCTCGGGCAAGGAAGGCTGGCGGTGGCGGGTCTTCTCAATCGGCGCGATGATCGGCGTGGTGTGGGGCACGATCTATGTGGTGGTCCCCGCCCTGACCTCTGCGATCGCTCCCAAGCCCATCCTGCTGGTCCCGATCCCGTGGATAGACCTGTCCACGGCGGTCCAGGCGTTCCTGCCCGGGGCGCTCTTCGGGATCTCGACCAACCTGGGGGGCGTGATCTGGGGGATGGTCCTGCCCATGGAGATCGCGTGGGGCACCCTGACGGGAAGCCTGATCGGGTCGCTCATGATCCCGCCCATCCTGGTGTGGACCCACACCCTGACCGACTGGAAGCCGGGGTTCGGGAGCATTCCGACCTCCATCTCGCTCACCTGGAACTTTTGGATCAGCTTCGGCGCGGGCGTGGGGCTCCTGTTCGGTTGGGCGAGCCTCTTCACCTTGTTCCGTACCCTCATCCGTCAGCGCCGGGAGCGGCGCGAGGCGGCGGCGCTGAACCCGTCCGCGCCCGACAAGGGCGGGACGAGCTGGGCGCGCCTGCCGGACCCCCCGGAGGGCCGCGGCGACTTCCACACCGGCCGCACGCTGATCGTCTGGGCGGCGTCCACGATCGCCATTATCGGGCTTGTGAAATTCCTGGTGCCCGAATTCCCCGTCTGGATCACGGCGGTCTTCGGTCTGATCTGGAGCCCGCTCAACTCGTTCATCACCGCCCAGATGGTGGCCATCACCAGCCGGCAGGGCGGCGATCCCTTCCCGTTCCTGAAGGAATTCACCTTCTTCCTCTCGGGCTATCGCGGGACCGCCCTCTGGTTCGCGCCCGTGCCGCTCTATGACCACGGCTGGGAGCCGCGCACCTTCAAGCAGTTGGAGATGGCGCGGGTCCCGTTCACCTCCTACATCAAGTTCATGGTCTTCACCACGGTGCTGACCTTCCTCTTCTCGTGGTTCTACTGGTCGCTCATCTGGAAGCTCGCGCCCATCCCCTCGCAGGCGTACCCCTACGCCCAGACCTACTGGCCACTGGGCGTCCAGAACCAGTACATCTGGCTCTCCATCATGGACCCCGCCAGCCCGACCCGGGCGTATTTCATCCAGAAGGTGTTGAACTTCCGGTTCATCGGGATGGGGATCACGTTCGCCGGCCTGCTCTGG
The DNA here is from genome assembly GCA_023265785.1 of Candidatus Coatesiibacteriota bacterium. Taxonomy (GTDB): domain Bacteria; phylum Oederibacteriota; class CAKKQC01; order CAKKQC01; family CAKKQC01; genus JAHFSL01. The sequence continues at coordinate 1,627 of JAHFSL010000513.1, forward strand.
GGGCTGACCTCGCTGGCGAAATTGCCGGCGCTCTTCTTCTTTTCCCTGCTGGGTTCGCTCCAGCAGTGGCCGCACGACACGATTCCGATGATCATCGGGGCGCTCACGGGCCGGAAGCTGGCCAAGCGGTTCGGCGAGGAAAAGTGGCGGGCCTACGCGCCGATCATGGGGGCGGGCTTTGCCTGCGGGATGGGCCTCATCGGAATGGTGGCCATTGCCATCACCCTGATGTACAAGGCCGTCACCCCGCTGTTGTACTGACATGAATCCCACCGTGCCCGTGCCGTCGACCCTGCGCTGGGCCGTCATCTGCGGCCTGACCGTGGCCGGGCTGGCGGTCGTCTCCCTGCTGTCGGCGTGGCTCGGATTCGTGGTCAAGACCGGGAACCCGCTCGACTGGGGCGCCCTGCCGTTCCTGGCCACCTTCATGTTTGTGGCCCTCTGCGCCGTGAACGCCTGGCGGACCCGGGGGGGCCGGGGGGCGCTGGTCTCGCCGCCCGAGATCGCGGCCGTCTTCATGATCCTGCTGTTCGGCGGCTGGACGACCACCTGGGGCTTCATTGACAACACGATGCCTCTGCTGACCTCCCCCTGGGTCTTCGCCTCGCCGGACAACGGCTGGCAGGAGCAGATGCTCCCGCACCTGCCCCGGTGGGCCATGGGGCCTGCCGAGGAGCCGTACGCCTCCGGGTTCTACAACGGATTGGCCACCGGCGCGGCCATTCCCTGGGGCCGCTGGCTGGTGCCGGTCCTGGCCTGGTCGGCCTTCGCCGCGGTCCTGACCCTGCTCGCAATCGGGCTCGCCGGGCTGGTCAGCCGGCAGTGGATCGAGCACGACCGGCTCTCCTTCCCACAGGCGGAGGTGCTGGTCAGCGTGGCCCG
>JAHFSL010000514.1 GCA_023265785.1 Candidatus Coatesiibacteriota bacterium
TGGCGGGGCCCTCCGGTTCAATTACACCCCTCGATGCGCCACAATGGTGTGATGCAGGAGACAGGTTCGGCGTGACGGCGGATACATGCCGCGTCCGATGATGCGGGCGGCGGTTCTGGTGCGGCCGCGGCGCATCGAGGTGCGCCGCGTTCCGTCGCCCCCGCCGCCGGGCCGGGGCGAGGCGCTCGTGCGGGTGACCGCGGTCGGGATTTGCCGGTCGGACCTGCATTACTGGCTCCATGGCCGGATCGGAAGCCAGGTCATCCGGCGCTGGCCGCAAGTGCTCGGGCACGAGCCGGCCGGCGAGGTGGTCAGGACCGGGCCGGGGGTTCGCGGGTTGAAACCCGGGGACCGGGTGGCCATCGAGCCGGCCGTGCCCTGTGGCCGGTGCCGGGAGTGCCGCACGGGTCGGCACAATATCTGCGCCCAGGTGAAGTTCCTGGGCCTGCCGGGTCGGCCGGGTGCACTCGCGGAATACCTCGTCATGCCCGCTGCCAACCTCGTCAAGGTGCCGGCGCGCGTCACACCGGCGGAAACCGCGGCGCTGGAACCGCTGGCCATCGGCCTGCACGCTGTCCGGCTGGTGGGGAAGCCACCGCGATCGGCGGCCATCATCGGGGCCGGGCCGGTGGGGCTCTGTCTCCTCGCCGCCCTGCGGAGTGGGGGAACGCGGGTCACGGTTGCGGACTTCGTCCCCGCGCGCCTCCGGGTGGCCCGGCGAATGGGGGCGGCGGCGACGATCCGAATCAGCCCGCGCCGGCCCATGGTGGCGCAGGCGACCAGCCTTGGCGATCCGGCGCTGGTGTTCGAGGCGGGCGGGACGCCATCGGCGGTGGACTTGGCCCTGCGCGCGGTGCGGCCCGGTGGGAAGGTGGCGCTGGTCGGCATCATGGACGGAAGCCTGACACCGGTCAACCTGCATGTGGCACGTCGCAAAGAGATGACCATCCTCAATGTCCGGCGCTCCAACGGCGAACTGGCGGCCGCGGCGCGGCTGGTCGCGTCGGGGCGCATCAACCTCCAGCCCATGCTGACTCATCGCGGCGGGCTGGCCGCCACCGCCCGGTTCTTTTCGCTGGTCAATCGCCGCGCGGATGGCGTCATCAAGGCGGTCATCGAGCCCTGATGGTCCCCGTCCCGCCTGCCGGGGGGGGCCTACCAGTACGGTACGATAAGCCGTTCTGCCCACGCAGGGGAGAAGGCCGGGCGGGGCGAGCAGGGGGTGGCGTGAAGGCCAGAGGCGGGCGGACAAAGGCGGTCATGGCGGGGGTCATCCTGGCGGCCCTCTCCCTGTCGCGTCCCGCGCGCGCCGATTTCGACATTATTGATATGTGGGAGAACGGCACCACGGTCGCCGGAACCGTGTTCCCAAACTGGAAGTATGTGTGGGCCGGCTCCTGGGATGTCCTGCTCTGCAACGGGTGCGCCGGGGCCGCCGAGTTTCTCACGGGGGTGACGGTCGCCAATTATGGGACGGCGACCGGGGCCGACATTGCGGGCCTCTATTTCCAGGTCCGGTGCGGGGGCACGGCCTCGCCGCTGTACGCCATGACGGCGGCGGGCTCGTATGCGGAGGATGCCGGGAGCCTTCCCGTCTGGACCTGGGCAGGGTCCACCATTTCGCTGGCGGGGTGCGCCGACTACTGCGGCGGCACATGTGGAGGTTACTTCACCATCAATGTCTATGCGGACATCGCCCCGTGCCCCACCGAACTGCGTACCCTGCGGCTGGGTTTTCCGTACAACTCCGGGGGAGGGCTCCTGCCCTGGTGGGGATCCATCGCCGACAACAACGGATACTTCCTGCCGTGGGGCGACATGCCGGGCGTGATCAAGTCCATCCTCTGGTCCGTCAAGCAAGGCCCGGATTACGCCGCCCCCGGCGATACGATCACCTACACCATCACCTATGGCCGGCCGGGCAGCAACCCGCTGACCAACATCATCGTGACCGACACCCAGCCCCCCTACACGCACTATGTGGTCGGCAGCGCCATCCCGGCCCCGGACATCGGGTTCGATCCCGACTGGGGTCCGCCCCCGCGTCTGCGCTGGACCCTGCCCGGCGGTGCCACGGCCGGCGGCCCCACCGCGCAGGTCACCTTCCAGCTGACCGTGGACTGGGGGAATGGCGAGGCATTCGAGCCGGGCTCGGGCGACACCGCCCCGCCCGAAGGGATGCGGCTCACCAACGAGTCCCACCTGACGTTCGTGAATTCCTCCTGTCCGGCCACCTGGGATACCACCGGGCCCGTTGGGACGGTGACCCGGCGGTTCTTGTTCTGGAAGACCGCGGACAACGACCTGCTCTTTTCCGGGTCGTACGGCCAGCCGCCCGACGAGATGACCTACGAGATCTTCCTCAAGAACCCGTCCGCGAAAAAGATCTGGTGGAATGTGGATGTCTGGGACACCGTGCCAGCCGAATTGGATCCCTGGTGCGCCGGATGCGGATTCGAGGACCCGTGTTCCGGGTGGACGATGACCCCCTCGGGGTGCGCGGCGGCG
>JAHFSL010000515.1 GCA_023265785.1 Candidatus Coatesiibacteriota bacterium
CGGGTCGCGCCCCTCGGTGGAGACGATCGGTGATCCGAAGGGAAGGATGAGGTCCACCACATGGGACGCCTCGTTGAGCAGGCCGCCGGGATTGCTGCGGAGATCGAGAATGACGCCCGTGCATCCGCCCTTGGTGAACCCGTCCAGGGCCTCGGACAGCAGGTCGGCCGTATGCTCGGAAAAACTGCGGATTGTGACATAGCCCATGCCATCCACCACGGTGTCGCGGATGTTGATCGGCGTGATGAGGCCCCGGACCAGGACATAGTCCTTCATCGGAACGCTTTCCCGCTGGATCGTGATCGTCACCCTCGTGCCGGGCGGCCCCTTGATCCGATGGACGGCGTCCATGATCTTCATGTCATCGGTGGGGGTGCCATTGATAAAGGCGATGATGTCACCGCCCAGCAGGCCCGCCTTGTCGGCCGGCGTTCCCTCGATGGGCGCGATGACGGAGAGCCGGCCGCTCACGAACCCGATCTCGATCCCGATGCCGCCGAAACTGCCCTTCGTGTCCTCCTGCAGATCCTTGTACTTCTGCTGGTCCAGGAACTCACTGTACCGGTCCAGGCTGGCCACCATCCCGCCCATCGCACTCTTCAGGAGGTCATCATGGGTGGCGGCGGGATCGCCCGCATAATTCGCCTCGACCGTCTCGATCAGCGCCAACAGGGGCGCCACGGCCTTGGTTTCCCGGGCGGCAGCGGGCCGCGCCAGGAGGGTGAGCGCGAGGAGGGGTGCCAGTCGCCTCACGAACCCTTCCCCTTGGCCCCCGGGACCAGGCGCTTGAGGGCTGCCAGGACATCGACGCCCAGCTGGATGTCGGGGTCCTCGCGGAGCGCCGCCGCGAGCGCATCTTCCGGCTTCATCTGGCGGCGGGCCAGCAGGACGCGCACCCGGGAGATGAGCTGGAGCCGGGCCTGGTCAAACGCGTCGCGGGGCAGGTCCGCGCCCGCGTCCCGCGCCACCGCATCGGCAACGATCTGGAAAGCCTGCTCGAATTCGCCGCGCTGTTCCGCCACGCTCTTGCCGCCGGACACGGTCAGCGTCAGCTTCAGCTCGCCCCGGGCCAGCGCGGCGGCATCATACTCCGCGGGCGGTGAGGCGACCAGCCGGTCCACGATGCGCCCGGGAATCCCGTGCCGCTCCAGGACCCGGACCACCTCACGGGGCAGGCCGGGCGGTGAGGGCAGGTCGGCGCCCACGCCCGTGCCGGTAAGGCTGACATCCCCCGGGGAGAAAAACCGCTCCACGGTGAGGCGCACCCGCCGCTTGCCGTCCCCTCCCAGGGCGAACTCCCGCTGGCGTCCCGCGAACCCGAACGTGCGGCGGCCCACCGCCACCGCGCGCCCGGCGCCCGTGAGCGCCGCGGCCAGAATCTCCGCCGGCCCCCGGGTGCCCGGGCCGATCAGCAGGGCGAGGGCCGTGGGCAGGGGCGGGGACTTGCGCGTGACCTCATACCGGCGCGCCGCGCCGCCGGGCCCGCGGCCCGTGGCCAGCAGGGCCCCGGCAGGCAGACATGCCTCAGCCAGGGCAAGCGCCGCGTCGGGGTCGCCCGCCGTGCACGCACGCAGGTCAAGCACAAGGCCCGGGCCGCCCGGCCCGGCGGCCAACACGGCCCGGATACCCGCGCCGGCGGCCTCGTCCAGCCGGAATACCTGGATGACATCTCCGCGCGGGAGCGTAACGCGCCGCCAGGCCGGCCGGGCCACGGCCGCGCGCTCCACCTGCGCCTCACGGTATTCCCCGTCCGCATCCTCCCAGAGCAGCCAGACGCTCGTGCCCGCGGCGCCCAGGAGGGCACGGTCCAACTCGGGCTGTTTACGCCCCGCGGCGGGCTCCCCGTTGACGCGCAGGAGGCGGTCGCCGGTGCGCACGCCCGCCTTCTCGGCCGGACCGCCCTCGATGACATCCACCACCAGAGCCCCACCGTCGCGCGTGGCGGCGGCCAGACCAGGCCCGGCCTCCCCCGGCAAGGGACCCTCGGGCAGGATGTAGCTCTCCTCGTCCAGCGAGTCCACGACGCCCTCCTCCGCCTTGGCCAACAGACGGGGGGTGCCGATCTTGGACTCGTCCACGTACTTGTGCTGGATCTCGTCGAGGATGTTGAGGAGGGGGTCCAGGCCAACCGTCTCGGTTGCTGCAAGGGCGGGGACACACGAGATCCCCAGCACCAGGAGGGCGGTGGCGATCATTCCGCGGACCGGCCCAGGAACTGGAGGGGATCGGCTGGGCGGCCGTTGCGCCGGACTTCAAAGTACAGGGTGGGCGCGCCCAGGGTTCCCGTGTCGCCGACGGTGCCCAGGACCGCGCCGCGTTCGACCGGCATGCCCGCAGTCATGCGCGCCTCCTCGAGGTGGCCGTACAGGGTGTAGAAGCCGCTGCCATGATCCACGATCATGACACGCCCGTAGCCCTGAAGCCAGTCCGCATGGACGACACGTCCGGCGGCAGCGGCCCGGACCGGTGCCCCCTCGGCCGCCCGGATCTCAACTCCGGTGGAAAAG
>JAHFSL010000516.1 GCA_023265785.1 Candidatus Coatesiibacteriota bacterium
GGGGATCGCGCCAGGCTACACCTCCTTCGGCCGGTCCCTCCTGCCGGTCGTGGCCGGGGCCACCGACGAGCACCGCGACGCGGTCTTCTGCGAGGGCGGCCGGCTCGAGGGCGAGACCCACGCCGCCGAATGGGACCCCGCGCACTACGGCCCGGGCAATCTCTACTATCCCCGTCTGTCCCTCCAAGGCCTGATCCCCGAGCACTCCAAGGCCGCCATGTGCCGGACCCGCACCCACAAGTTCACGGCCCGGCTGTACGAGCCGGACGAACTCTACGATCTCACCGCCGATCCGCGCGAACTGGATAACCGGTCCGCTGACCCCGCTCTCGATACCGTCCGCCGGGCGCTGACCGACCGGCTCCTGCGGTTCTACCTCGCCACGGGGGACACCGTTCCCCACGACCTTAACCGCCGGCGCTAGGCCGGCGGCGGATTCAGCCGAAGAGCCCCCGCAGGAACTTCACCTTTTCCACGACCTGGTACTGGCCGCCGCCCTCGTGGTGGTTGTAGGTCCAGACCTTGATGTCCTTGGGGCCGGCCCAGTGGTTGTACGCGGCGAAGACCGTGGACGGCGGGCAGATCTCGTCCATCAGCCCGGCGGAAAAGAACGCCTTGGCCTTGGCCCGGGCCGAGAAATTCACCCCGTCGAAATAGGAGAGTGTCCGGAAGACCGCCTCCTCCTTGTCGCGGTGCACCAGCAGGAACTTCGTGATTTCCTGGTACGGCATCGCATCGGTCAGCGTGACCGCCCGACGCCAGTGGCACAGGAACGGGACATCCGGGCAGGCCGCCGCGACATTCGCGCCGGCCAGTCCGGCCGCCGCAAGCGTGATGCCACCGCCCTGACTCCCGCCCGCCACCGCGACCCGGGAGGGGTCCACCGCCGGATGCGTCTTGGCGACCTCGACGGCCCGGACCCCATCGGTGAAGACGCGGCGGTAGTAGTAGGTCGCCGGGTCCAGGATGCCGCGGGTCATGAACCCGGGGAACTGGGGATTGCTCCCCTGCGGCTCGGGGTCCGCCGTGTCGCCCTTGCCCCAGGTGCTTCCCTGCCCGCGCGTGTCCATGATGAGGTGGGCGAACCCGGCGGCGCTCCAGGTGAGCCAGTCGGTCGGGAACCCCCGGCCGCCGCCGTACCCAATGAACTCCACCACGCAGGGAATCTTGGTCGAGCGCTGGCGGGGCAGGAGGAGCCAACCCTTGATGGGCTGGCCGCCGAATCCCGCGAAGGTCACATCAAAGGTCTCCACCGTGACCAGCCCGAAATCAACGGGCTCGAACTTCGCCGCCAGCGGATGGGACCGCGCATCCGCCAGCGTGGTGGACCAGAAGGAATCAAAATCCTTCGGCTCATCCCGGTCAGGCTTGTAGGTCTTGAGCTGGTCCAGCGGCAGGTCGAAAAATGACATGGACAATACTATACAGGCACCTATTTGGAGATCAGCGCGACGCCACCGACGGCGAGGAGCGCCGCGGCCACGGCCGGCAGGCCCACCCGGGCCCGATGCCGCACGATCGAAATGGGGAGGATGAAGACCGCCGACAGCGACACCAGCGTCGTGACGAGCCCCGCGCCGAGGTACCGCAGCGATCCCACATAGGCGAGCATGCCGAGAAACGGGCCCGTCACGGTCGCCAGCCCCACGCGGAGGATGGCCGGCCGGTCCCGGAGCGCCGCCAGCATCCGGCGTCCCTCCCCGCGGGCGACCGGGATCAGCCAGAGTCCGACCGCCGCGCTCCCCACCCGCACCGTGGTCGCCGCGACCGGGTGCAGTCCGGGATCGGCCCGGTAGGCGGCGCGCATGAGGACCGTTCCCGCGGCCCCCAGCGCGGCGCCGCTGGCCGCGGCCCAGAATCCCCGGGCGGTCATCCGACCGGGTTCGACGGCCCCCGTTCCCCCGCGGTGTTCGGTCCAGACCGCGAGCGCCCCGGCGGCCAGCACCAGGGCCGCGCCGGCCAGCGGACGGGGGGCAACCACTTCGCCGAGGACCACCAGCGCGAGGAGGAACGCAAAGCAGGGACCAAGCGTCAGCAACTGGACGGTCCGGCGCGGCCCCAATTCCACGAACGCGACGGTGATCAGCAGGTCGCCCGCCGTGATGCCCAGCACCCCCGAGAGGACCAGCGGGAGCCAGGCGTCCCGCGCGGGCCACGCGGCCCCCGTCAGGCCGACACAGAGCAGGAGGGCCGGCGTGACAAAGGTGGTCCGCCAGAGCATGGTGGGCAGTGGTCCCAGGCGCCGGGCGGCGGCGGCCGTGAACAGCGGCCCGATGGCCCAGATCACGGCCGCGCCGAGGGCCAGCCCCACCCCGAGCGACGAATTCACCGCAGTGAGATCAGCGCCACGCCGAGCGGGGTGTTCAGTGGAACGCGGGAATCAGGCGGGCGGGGGGCCGAGGCGGCGCTTGCAGGACTTCAAGTCGGCGAGAAGCGCGGCATATTCCGCCCGGTCCACGGGAAGCGTGACTGCCTTGTCCGTGAAGGACGAAAGGACGATGGCATT
>JAHFSL010000517.1 GCA_023265785.1 Candidatus Coatesiibacteriota bacterium
CTGCGGCAGCGCGGCTGAGAGGTCGTCGAGGATCCGCGCCATCCGGCCCCGCCCCTCGGGGGTGAGAACGAACCCGACATTGACATCTGATACGGCCATTAGCTTGCCCGGATTCCGGCCACGGCAATATCCGTGACGGACGCAAACAACTCCCCGAACCGGGACAACCGGTTGGCGGAGAGCTGGTCCACCTGCTTCAGGTATTCAGCCAGCGGGGTGCGGAAGAAGTTCACCGCGTTGCGCATCCGGGACCGGTCGGTGTGCCGGCCACACACCAGCACCGCGAACCGCCGCCGGTCAATGCGGGCCGTGCGGAGGGCCCGGCGCTTGCCCTTCTGCATGATGCCGGAAAAACTCAGTCCCGCCATCATGGCCGACAATTCCTGCGCGGCGGCGAAGTTGCAGGCCAGGAGCGCCCCGAGCGTCTCATGGTCGCCGCCGGGGGCCGTCCCCTTCTCCGCGATCAGCCCGGTGCTCTCGTCAATGAGCAGCGCGCCGGCGGCGCCGGACTCATAAACCAGCCGGTCCAGTTGCTTGACCAGCCGGGTGCGGTCATCCTCGGTGACCACCAGCGACCGGAAGGACTCGCCCATCCGGGCTTCGCCGGTCGGCGAGGCCAGCCGGGTCAGGGCCATCTTGGCCGCGGTCAGGAACGTCTCGTACACCCCCTGCCCGGTACGGGCGATGGAGGGGAACGAGAGCAACCGCCGCTCGTTGTACCGGCGCTCCAGGTCCTCCGGCCGCATCGCACTCCCAAGGTCGCGCTTGTTGTATTGCACCACCATCGGAATCATGGCGGCATCCTGGCCCAGGGCCGTGAGGTTTTTCTTGAGCAATTCCAGTGAATCCCAGTTGTCCTGTGCCCGTTCGGCCTGGGAATCCACCACGAACACGATGGCATCGGCCCCCTTCAGGACCAGCCGGCGGCTGGCATCGTAGTATTCCTGCCCCGGGGTGGCGTAGAGGAGGTACCGGAATTTGTACCCCCGGGCCTCGGTCTTGACCGGGAGGAAATCAAAGAAGAGGGTGCGCTCCGTGGGCGTTTCGAGCGTGACAAACCGGCCCCGCTGCTCCTCGGGGAGGTGGTGGTTCATATACAGCAGGTTGGTCGTCTTCCCCGACTTCCCCGTGCCGTGATACACGATTTTGCAGACGACCTCTTTGGTCGCCTCGTGAATAATGGCCATTCGCTTGTGGTGCTCCCGTCCCCCCCGCTCCCTGCCCTCCAGTGTACCCCCCCCGGGGTGCGAGGATAACGGGGTGGCCCCCGTGACCCTGACGCCGCTCACCCCTTTCGAGGCCCGCCTCGTGCTGGGGCTGGCCCCGCGGGGGACCCGGATCATCCGGGCCCGGTATTTTCGGCATCATGCCTATCCATGCCCGATCCGGGTGGAGGTGGCGTTGCCCTCCGGACGGCCCTGGTCGTTCGTCGTGCGGAGCATCCGGCAGCCCCGGGGTCACCTGGAGCGCGAGGTCGCCCTCTACCCGCTGCTGGCCCACCTGGGCCTGCCGGTCCCGGCCCTGCTCGCCGGGCCGCGCCGTGACCCCTCCGACCCCGCCGGGCGGCCGCGCATCGTCGTCAGCCTCCTGGCCGGCGACAACCTGCAACGCCTGGCGGATTGTGGTGGTGGGTCGCTGACACGCGCGCGGGACCTGGTCGTGGAGGCGGTCCTGACGTTGCACGGGCTGACGCGCGCCGTGCGCGCCGACCCGGCGGCCCGCGTGGTCCCGGCCGGCGGCCTCGCGCATCACCTGGACACCGTCATCCGCCAGCGCGGGCCGTGGCGGGAGACCCCGGTGTTCCGGGAGGCCTGCCGCCGTCTCGCGCCGGTGCTGCGGCGAATCCGGGATCCGCTGGTCTTCTCCAACGGCGACTACCAACCGGCGAATTTCCTGGCCTCCGGGTGCCACCTGTCGGGATTCCTGGACTTCGAGTTTGCGTGGTTCGAGGACCCGCTCTACGGGTTCGCCAAGTACCCAATCTATGACCTGGCGCCGCTGAACCGCGCGGGGATGGTGGAGGCGTTCCTCAAGCGGTCCGGCTATTCCCGGGGCGATTTTGCACCCCGCCTCGCGCTGGGGTGCCTGGCCACGCTCAATCGCGAGATTCCCGTGGCCGCCGGCTCCTCCCGCTACCGCACCCACGTCCTCCGGCTGCTCACCAGCAGCCTTCACGCCCTGTAATCAGGACCACCCGGAAACAGCCGGTCGTCCCCGAGCGAGGTGGATTGGGCAGCACCGCCGAGCGTTCGCCCGGGACCTTCCGACTCCTCCCCTACTTTGAGGTGTATGCGCTCGCGCCGAGGGCGGCCTGCGCGGCCGCCAGCCGGGCCACGGGGACCCGGTACGGCGAGCAGGACACGTAATTCATCCCGACGGCGGCGCAGAAACGGACCGACGCGGGGTCCCCGCCGTGCTCACCGCAAATCCCGATCTTGAGCTTGGGTTTGGTGGCCCGGCCCCCCGCGATGCCGATCTTGATCAGGCCGCCGACGCCGTCCT
>JAHFSL010000112.1 GCA_023265785.1 Candidatus Coatesiibacteriota bacterium
ATAGAAGTGAATCTCGTACGCCACATTGGTCCAGCCCTGTGCGGCGGGGGTCGGCATGGTCTCCAGCCCGTGCAGGCCGTCTTCCATGATGATGAGCGTGTCGGGATCCACCGCCCGGATGGCGGTGTACAGCCGCGCGTGCAGGGCGGCGATTTCCGCGGGGGAGCCGCCCCGGGGTTCATTCAGCAGGTCGTAGCCCAGGACGGCCGGCTGGCCGCGAAAGTGCGCCGCCATCTTTGCCCACAGCGCGACCGTGGCCGCCTGCGCCGCGGGGTCCCGGAAGAGCCGGTTGCGGCCCTTGACGCCCGAGTGGTCCCAGTCGTTCTGGCTCCCCGGCGCGCCGTGGAGATCCAGGATGACCCACAACCGGTTGTGCACGGCCCAGCGCACGGCCAGGTCCAGCCACGTCCAGCCGGCGGTGGCGTAGGCGCCGTGCGGCAGTTCCGTTCCGTCCAGCCAGGCGTGCCAGACGGGGATGCGGACGACGTTGAACCCCGCACGGGCGATCCGGACAAAATCCGCATGCGAGGTCCAGGCCTCGTGATGGGCCTGCGCCAGCCGGAGCGCCCGGTCCGGACCAAACCGCTTCGCCATGAGCGCCCAGAGCGCCCGCTCGTCCGGGATCTCCGGGTCCTTGCTGAAGCCGTGAAGCAGTTCCATGATCCAGCCCTCGACAATCAGCCAGTTCCCCAGATTGACCCCGCGCAGGCGGAGCGGCGTTCCCGCTGCGTCCACGAAGGTGGTGCCCGCCGCCCGGACCCTGGGCATCGGGGGGAGCGTGGCCGTGGAGGCCACCGGCCCATCGTGAGCCACCACGGCCGCGGCCAGGCACAGCGCGGCGGCGATCATGACGCCAGCACCCGATCCATCCGCCAGCCGGTCCGGACGAGCCGGCGGCGGGCCTCGGGGACGGCCAGGCCCAGCCGGGCGGCGACGATCCGGGCCGCCCGGTCGCGCAGTTTCACATTCACCGGCATGACATGCACCATGAGGTTCCCCTCGATCCGGCCCGTGCGGGCGAAGGCGCAGGTGGAGAGCATGTTCAGGATCATCTTCTGGGCCGTTCCGGCCTTGAGGCGCGAGGAGCCCGTGACGGCCTCCGGCCCGACCCGGGGAACGAGGGCGACCCGGACGGCCCGGGCCAGCCGTGACCCCGGATTGCAGGTGATGCCGATCGTCGCGGCGCCCCGCCGCCGGGCGGCCGCGATGGCCGCCAGGACGAATGGCGCGCCGCCGGACACCGAGAGCCCGACCACGCAGTCGCGCGCACCGACGCGCAGCCGCCGGACGGCGCCGGCTCCCGCGGCCCCCCGGTCCTCCGCTCGTTCGACCCCCCGGTCCAGCGCCCGCCGTCCGCCCGCCAACACCCCCACCACGGTGGTCCGCGGCACGCCGAAGGTGGGCCGCGCCTCACTGGCGTCCAGCACCCCCAACCGGCCGCTTGTACCTGCGCCGACATAAATCAGCCGGCCCCCCCGCCGCAGGGCCCGTTCAGCCAGCGTCACGGCGCGCGCGATCACGGGCAGGAGGCGGGCCACAGCCGGGGCGACCCGGGCATCCTCGCGGCTCATGGCCCGGACCATGCCGCGGGCGGAGAGCCGGGAAAATCCCGCGGTGGCGGGGTTGGCCCGCTCGGTTTCCGGCAGTCCAACATCCGGTGGCCGGGCTCCAATGCGGCGCGGCTGCGACCGGGCCAGCCGGGCCACCGCGGCTTCCATCCCGCCGGGGGAACCGGCGAGTCGGCCCGCAAGCGCGAGGGCCGCGGCCTCGGGGATGACCGGCCCCTGCTGGAGGAGGACCCGGCCGCGGGCGGCCCGCGCCCAGCGGCGCAGGGGCGCGCCGAGTGGCGAGGTGGGTGCCAGCAATCCCCCCACGGGGAACAGCCGGACTCGGGGGACGCCCAGCCGCCGGACGGCCGTCCGGGCGCTCTCCACGAGGGCCTGCCCGCCGCGATGGACCAGCGCGCGGGCCACGGCATCGCCGCGCCGGGCATGGGCCAGGACCAGCGGGGCCAGCGCAGAAAGCCGTCGCTGGGGGGCCGCGTCCGCGTACAGCCTGTGGATGTCATCGCCGGGATGCGCCAGCCGGAGCGCGCGCAGGACGGCGCGGGTGAACGCCGTCGGGCGGCCCCGCCCATCGTGCGCCCGCAGGGCCGCCTCCGCCGCCGCGCGGCCAAGCCAGTAGCCGCTACCCGCATCGCCCGCCAGCGGACCCCACCCGTCCACCCGGACCAGCCGGCCGCCCGCCGCCCGGCCCAGCACCAGGCTCCCGGTGCCCGCAGCCACCAGCACCGCGGCCTCGCCGGGTGCCCACGCTTCCAGCATCGCGACGCCGTCATTCAACACCCGGACCCGCCGGGCTCCCGTCGCGCGCCGCAGGCCGGCGGCCACGGCCCCCGCGAGGCGGGGCGACCAGGCCCCCGCGATGCCGGCGACCAGCGCCGCCGGCTGGCGGCCATGGAGGGCCGGGGTCAGCAAGGCGGCGATCCGGGCGGCCGCCTCGTCCGCCCCCTCGACGGCGGCGTTGACCCCGAAGGATTCCCGGTGGGCGATGAGGCGGCCGTGGGGGTCCGCGATGGCGGCGCGCATCTTGGTGCCCCCCGCATCCACGCCAACCAGAAGTCCCGTGGCGATCATCGGGCCGGCACGATCATTCCGGCGCATACGGCATGGCGCGCTCCGGTCACCGCGGGCAGGACATTCGGTGCGCCCCGCAGGCGCGCCTCCGCCAGCAGGGCGAAGCAGGCCGCCTCCAGGGTGTCGGGCGGGAATCCAAGGACCGTCACGGGATGAATCGTTCGGGGGGCCAGCGCGCCCCGGAGAGACCGCATTAAGGCGGGATTGCGCGTTCCGCCGCCCCCCACGAATACGGTGGCGCGGCGGGCGGCCGGCGGGAGCCAGCGGCCGACCTGGGCTGCAACACTGCGCGCCGTGAACGCGGTCGCGGTGGCCAGCGCGTCGGCGGGTCGGAGGGTCCGGAACGCCGGCAGAAGGGCGGCCCCGAACATCTCCCGCCCCGTGCTCTTCGGCGGACGGCGGCGGAAATAGGGGTGCCGCAGGAGCCGGGCCAGCACGCCGGGGTGGACCCGCCCCCGGGCGGCGAGCCGGCCGTCCCGGTCGAGGCGGGAGCGGCCGCCCGAGGCACGCGCGGCCAGCAGGTCCAGAACCATGTTGGCGGGCCCGGTATCGAAGGCCCGGACCGCCCCCGGCCGGGCGCGTGCCGGAAGCCAGGTGACATTGGCGATCCCCCCGAGGTTGAGCACCAGCCGGGGCTCCCGCGGGTGCGTGAAGAGCCGCCAGTGCGCCCATGGGGCGAGCGGGGCGCCCTGCCCGCCCGCCGCGACATCCCGGGGACGGAAATCGCCAACCACCGTCACCCCGAGCTCCGCGGCGATCCGCGACCAGTTGGCCGCCTGCCAGGTGACGGGACCCCCCGGGTCGCGTGGCCCGTGGTACAGGGTGTGGCCGTGCACCCCGACGGCCGCCAGCCGGGCGGGCGCGAGCCCCGCCCGCCGGGCGGCGGCGCGCAGGCCGCTCACGGTGAAGCGCGCGATCTCCTCACCGGCCCGAGCAAAGTCCCGGGCCGGGGCCGGGTCACCCGTGGCCAGCCGGAGCAGGAGCCCCCGGACCCGGTGGGGGTAGGCCAGGTGCGCCGCGCCGAGCAAGCGCGGCCGGCCGGGGGCCCGCGGAACCTCGAGCACCGCCGCGGACACGCCGTCACAGGAGGTCCCCGACATCACGCCGCCGATGCGCACGGCCTCTATCCTAGCAACGGCCTGGCGGGGGGCGGTGGCACCGGATGTCCGTATGATGGGAGGACCGTGCGTCGAACCGCCCTCGTGATCGCTTTCCTTCTGGCCCCCGGAGCCTTCGCGGGCCGGCTGGCCGTTGCGGCGTGGCTGCCCACCAACTGGGATGCCGAGAATGCCCTGGCCTCCCTGCACGCGGGCGCGGGCGTGCTCACCTCCGTGTCCCCGGTCTGGTACTGGGTCCGCGCCGACGGGGGCGTGGACGCGCGGCTTCCCGGCGGCAAGCGCGGCGAGAGCGTGGGGCCCGTCGAAACCGAGGTGCGGGAATTCTGCCGCTCCAAAGGCATCACGCTGATTCCGCTCATCAGCAATTCCTCTCCCGGCAAGAGTTTTGACCCCGAGATGATCTCCCGCATCCTGAACACCACCGTCCTACGCGAGGCCCACATCCGCGCGCTCGTCACGCTGGTCACCGCGATGGGATATGACGGCATCGAGATTGACTACGAACTGCTGAAGGGCTCGGACCGGGACGCCTTCTCCGCATTCATGCGGGACCTGGGGGCCGCCCTCCACGCCCGCGGCCGCCTGCTCGCGGCCGCCCTGCATCCCAAGCTGGCCGAGCCGGGCGACGACTGGGGTCCCATGGCGCACGACTACGCCGCCCTCGGGGCCGTGGTGGACAGCGTGCGGGTCATGACCTACGACCACCACTGGGAAACCGGGCCCGCCGGCCCGCTGGCCCCCCTGCCGTGGTTCAAGGATGTCTTGCGATTTGCCGCGTCGCAGGTGCCCCCGGGGAAGCTCTCGATGGGCATTCCGACGTACGGGTACGACTGGACGGGGTCGCGGACCGGCAAGGCGCGCGATGTCACGCCTCGGGAGGCTCCGGCCCTGGCCCGCCAGAAGAAGGCCACGGTGGAATGGGACGATGTCGCCAACGAGCCGCACTTCACCTACCTGGAAAACACCGCCTCCCACATCGTGTGGTACGAGGATGCGGAATGCCTCCCGGCCAAACTCAAGGCCGTGCGGGACGCGGGGCTGGCCGGCATTGCGATCTGGCGGCTGGGCACGGAGGAGCCGGCCTTCTGGGAGAAGATCAAGGCGGACCGGTGAGCCTCGCCCGGCGCGTTGATGCGGCCGTGCGGGAGGCCATCGGCCGGGGTGAGCTGCCGGGGGCGGTCGTGTTGGTCGCGCGGGACGGCCGGAAACTCCTCCACCGGGCCTGGGGCCAGGCGCAGGTTCGGCCCGTGCGCATTCCGATGCGGACCGACACCGTGTTTGACCTCGCGTCGCTCACCAAGCCGCTCGCCACGGCGCTGTCACTGATGACGCTGGCCGAGGACGGGCGGATCGCCTGGCGGGACCGGGTGTCCCGCCACCTGCCCCGGTTCACCGGCGGGGGCAAGGAGCGGGTGACCCTCCTGGACCTCGCGACCCACACGGGCGGGCTGGACGACCGGGGGTTGTACGACCACGCCCGGCCCATGGTGACCACCGCGCGCGCCCGGGATCTTCTCTGGGACAAGGAACTCTTCGCGCCGCCGGGCACGGCCTACCTCTATGCCGACCTCAACTACATCGCGCTGGGCTGGGTCGTGGAGGCCGCCGCCGGGATGCCGTTGGATGCGTGGTTCGCGCGGCGGGTCGCCCGGCCGCTGGGCCTCAAGGACACCGGGTTCCGTCCCCCCGCGCGGCAACAGGCGCGGTGCGCGGCCACGGCCGACGGCGTGGCGCGGGGCGTGGTGCATGACCCGCGCGCCCGGGACCTGGGCGGGGTCGCGGGCCATGCCGGGCTCTTCGGCACCGCGGCGGAGGTGTGGGCCATCACGCAGGCGATCCTGGACGGGGGCGTGCGCCGGGGGAAACGGATTCTCTCCCCGGCGGGGTGCGCCGCCATGACGGCGGTGCAGTCACCCGCGGGACTGCGGCCCCGGATGATCGGCTGGGACTCGGACCCGGATGGGGTCGGGCCGCGCGGGGACTTTTTCCCTGCTGGAGGGTTCGGCCACACGGGGTTCACGGGAACGAGCGTCTGGTCCGACCCGGCCAGCCGGACGGTGGTGGTGATCCTCACCAACCGGGTTCATCCCGACGGCAAGGGCAACGCCGACCCGCTCCGGCGGCGGGTGGCGAACCTCGTGGCGGCATCTCTGCCCGTTTCGAGGACCGTCCCTCGCGGGACCGTCCAGAGTGCGCGCGGAATGTCCCGCCGGGTTCAGGTCCTGACCGGCGCCGATGTCCTCGCGGCGGACGGATTCAAGGCGCTGGCGGGAAAGCGCATCGGGCTGGTGACGAATCTCTCCGTCCTGAATCGCGGTGGGAAGACCACGCTCGACCTGCTGGCCGCGGCCCCGGGAATCACCCTCGCGGCGTTGTTCACCCCGGAGCATGGGCTCGAGGCGAAGGTCGAGGAGAAGATCTCGTCAGGACGCCACGGCCGGCTCAAGATCCCGGTGCATAGCCTCTACGGCGAGACCTTCAAGCCGAAACCGGCATGGCTCGAGGGGCTGGACGCGCTGGTCGTGGACCTGCCCGACATCGGCGTTCGGTTCTATACCTATCACGCGACACTCGGGTACTGCCTGGAGGCCGCCGCCGCGGCACGCATCGAAGTCATCGTCCTGGACCGGCCCAATCCGGTGACCGGCCTGCGGGTCGAAGGCCCGCTCCTGCCGAAAGACCGGTGGGGCTTCACGGGGTACACCGCGCTTCCGGTGGTCCACGGCCTCACGCTGGGGGAGTTGGGCCGGTTCATGAACGGCGAGCACAAGATTGGCGCCCGGCTGTCAGTTGTCACCATGCAGGGGTGGCGCCGCGCCCTCTGGTTCGACGAGACCGGCCTGCCCTGGGCGAACCCCTCCCCGAACATCCGGACCCTCACCCAAGCGATCCTCTATCCGGCGGTCGGCCTGCTCGAACCCACGACGGTATCGGTCGGACGCGGCACCGACGCCCCCTTTGAGCGGTTCGGCGCGCCGTGGCTGGATGGGGAGCGGGTGGCGCGGGAATTGAACGCCCGCCGCCTGCCCGGCGTCCGGTTCCATCCGGCGTCATTCACACCCACCGCCAGCGTTCATGCGAATGCGACATGTCGTGGGGTGGCCCTCTCGCTCACAGACCGCGACGCCTTCCGGCCCGTGCTGACCGGCCTCACCCTGGCGGATGTGGTCGTGCGGGTCCACCCGGACTTCTTCTTCCTGCCGGCCCTCGACCGGCTCCTCGGATGTCTCCCGGCCCGAAAAGCGCTGGCCGACCTCGTGCCCCCGCCTGTTGTCTCCTCCGGCTGGGAGGCGGACGAACTGGGGTTTGAGAATCTGCGCCGACGCTACCTTCTTTATTGACGAATCATTTCCCTCAGTCACATCGAACGAGACACTTTACCCTATCTTTCAGCTCCTGGCATGGCTTTCCACGAATATGGCCACCGTGGGATCTCAACAGCTGACGCGAGAGCCTGACCAAGTCGCGCTTCACCTTCCAGTCGATCGTGGAAACATAGTCACGGGGCAGAGTGGAAACTCTATTCTCCAGGTTGGGATACTCTTTCTTGTCTATGACACTACACTTTCGACCAAAATAGACGAATGATGTGCTCAAGAGAACCGCGGACCGGTCATAGCTTCCCCCGATCCACATTCCCACATCATGTTTCATGTTGATGGGTTGCTGTAGGTGGAACTTTGATCCTGATCTCCAGCGCAGGCGCCCATCATTCCATTCGTAGATGCAGTCAGGTCGGGAATGATATGGCGGGTTTCGATAGTATTCTCCATTGGGGAGAATTCGGGTAAT
>JAHFSL010000113.1:0-3553 GCA_023265785.1 Candidatus Coatesiibacteriota bacterium
GACCCCGGAAGGACCGAACATCGGGCTGATCTCGTCCCTGGCCACCTACGCCCGGATCAACGAGCTCGGGTTCCTCGAGTCGCCCTACCGGAAGGTGAACAATGGCAGGGCCGTGGATGAGATCCGGTACCTCAACGCCGACGACGAGGACAAGGCCGTGATCGCCCAGGCCAATACGAACCTCGACAAGGATGCGCGGATTGCCGACGCGCAGGTCCTGGCGCGGTTCCGCGGTGACATCTCCGTCGTCTCCCCCGAGGCCGTGGATTACATGGACATCAGCCCGAAGCAGCTGGTGAGCGCGGCCACCGCGCTGATCCCGTTCCTGGAGCACGACGATGCCAACCGCGCGCTGATGGGTTCGAACATGCAGCGCCAGGCCGTGCCCCTGGTCCGGACCCAGCCGCCCCTGATTGGGACGGGCCTGGAAGCCGTTGTGGCCCGCGATTCGGGCATGGCCGTCGTGGCCCGCCGGGCAGGCACCGTGGCCGCCGTCGACGCCAGGCGAATCGTGATTTACGCCGACGCCGTCAAGGACAAGGATGGCCACCTGGTGGATGCGGGCGGCGTGGACATCTACCGCCTCGTGAAATTCCGCCGGTCCAACCAGAGCACCTGCCTCAACCAGAAGCCGCTCGCCGTCAAGGGGGAGCGCGTCACGGCCAACCAGGTGATCGGCGACGGGCCGGCGATGGCCGGCGGCGAACTGGCGCTTGGCGTGAATGTCCTCGTGGCGTTCATGCCCTGGCGCGGGTACAACTTCGAGGATGCGGTCCTCGTGAGTGAGCGCGTCCTCAAGGACGACCTGCTGTCGTCCATTCACGTCGAGGAATTTGAAGCCGAGGCGTGCGAAACGAAGCTGGGGCCCGAGGAAATCACGCGCGATGTGCCCAATGTGAGCGAGGAAGCCCTCGTGAACATCGACGAACACGGTGTGGCGCGCGTGGGCGCCGAGGTCCAGCCGGGCGACATTCTCGTGAGCCGCGTGGCTCCCAAGGGTGATACGGAGCAGACGCCGGAGGAAAAGCTCCTGCGCGCGATCTTCGGCGAAAAGGCCGAGGACGTCCGGGACACCTCGCTCCGCGTGCCGCCGGGGGTGGACGGAAAAATCCTCTCCACCCGGATCTTTGCGCGGAAGAACCGCGAGGAACGGATGCGGTCCCGGGAGCTCTCCGAGTTGAAGCGCCTGGAGACGGAGAAGGCGGCAGCGGTGGATGCCGCGCGCCGACGCCATGACGAGGAGTTGGCCGAGCGGGACACCGTGCTCATCGCCCGGGTCAAGGATGCGGGCGGCGACGCCAAGTCCGCCGATCTCAAGGATGCCCACCGCGAGGCGCAGATGCGGATGAAGCAGCTCCTGGCCGAGGAAATCGAGTCCATCGAGCGCGATCACCTTGAGGAGTCCGAGCGGATCAAAAAGGGCGATGAACTCCTCCAGAACGTGCTCAAGCTCGCCAAGGTCTTCGTGGCCAAGAAGCGCCGCCTCATGGTCGGCGACAAGCTCGCCGGGCGCCACGGCAACAAGGGCGTCGTGGCCAAGATCCTGCCGGTCGAGGACATGCCCTACCTGCCGGACGGGACCCCAGTGGACATGGTGCTGAACCCCCTCGGCGTGCCGTCCCGGATGAATGTTGGCCAGATCTACGAAATCCACATGGGCTGGGCCGCGCATGTGCTGGGCCGCAATGTGGCCTGTCCGGTGTTCGACGGGGCCTCCGAGGACCAGATCAAGGCCTGGCTCAAGGAGGCGGGCCTGCCGCTCAACGGGAAGATCAAGTTGTACGACGGCCGCACGGGAGAGGCGTTTGACGAGCCCGTCACCGTGGGGTACCTCTACATGCTGAAGCTCGCCCACCTGGTCGAGATGAAAATCCACGCACGGTCCACGGGGCCGTACTCCCTCGTCACCCAGCAGCCGCTGGGCGGCAAGGCGCAGTTCGGTGGACAGCGGTTCGGTGAGATGGAGGTCTGGGCGCTGGAGGCGTACGGCGCGTCCCATGCGCTCCAGGAACTTCTCACGGTCAAGAGCGACGACGTCTCGGGACGGGCCCGGGTGTACGAGGCCCTGGTCAAGGGCCAGAACGTCCCGGAATCGGGCGTGCCGGAGTCGTTCAATGTGCTGATCAAGGAACTGCAGGCGCTGGGGATCAACGTGGAATTGCTGCGTGAGATCAAGCGCGGGGCGAAGAACGGGAAGGACGCAGTCGCGGGCAAGGAAGACACGCAGGAGGTGAAGTAACCATGGCCAAGGAACGCATCTCCGGCACCGCCAAGTTCGTCCCGGTCGGCAAGGAAGGGGGACCGTTCACCGCGATCCGCGTCAGCCTCGCCTCGCCCGATGTCATCCGCAGTTGGTCGCGCGGCGAGGTCAAGAAGCCCGAGACCATCAACTACCGGACGTTCAAGCCGGAGCGCGATGGACTCTTCTGCGAGCGCATCTTCGGCCCGGTCAAGTCCTGGGAATGCTCCTGCGGCAAGTACAAGAAGCTCAAGCACAAGGACATTATCTGTGACCGGTGCGGCGTGGAGGTGGTGGACTCCAAGGTCCGACGCGAACGCATGGGCCATATCGAACTGGCCGCGCCCGTGGCACACATTTGGTACGTGAAAGGTGTCCCCAGCCGGATGGCCGCGATGCTCGGGATTTCGGGCCGCGACCTGGAAAAGATCATTTACTACGAACAGTTTGTGGTCATTGACCCGGGGAAGACCACCCTCAAGCGGCTCCAGCTCCTGAGCGAGGCGGAGTACCGCAAGGTCCAGCAGGACGCCCACGGGCGCACCCTCAAGGCCAAGATCGGCGCGGAGGCCATCCGGGACCTCCTGCGCGACCTCGACCTGGCCGCCCTCTCCAAGACCCTGCGCAAGGACCTCGAGGAAACGGGTTCCGTCCAGAAGACCAAGGAACTCTCCAAGCAGTTGCGCGTGGTTGAGGCGTTTCGCCGTTCCGGCAACCGCCCCGACTGGATGGTGCTCGATGTCCTGCCGGTCCTGCCGCCGGATATCCGCCCGCTCGTGCCCCTGGACGGGGGCCGGTTCGCCACCTCCGACCTCAACGATCTCTACCGCCGCGTCATCAACCGGAATAACCGCCTGCGGAAACTCACCGAAATCAAGGCGCCGGAGATCATCGTCCAGAACGAGAAGCGGATGCTTCAGGAGTCGGTCGATGCCCTGTTTGACAATGGCCGCGGCGGCCACGTCGTCAAGGGTGCCGGCAATCGCCCGTTCAAGTCGCTCTCGGACATGCTCAAGGGCAAGCAGGGCCGATTCCGCCAGAACCTGCTGGGGAAGCGCGTGGATTACTCCGGCCGGTCGGTCATCGTGGTCGGGCCGGAACTGCACCTGCACGAGTGCGGCCTGCCCAAGGAAATGGCGCTGGAGCTCTTCAAGCCATTCATCATCCGCAAGCTCGAGGAACGCGGGTATGTCCACACGATCAAGAGCGCCAAGAAGCTCGTGGAGCGCAGCAGCCCCGAGGTCTGGGATGTCCTGGAAGAGGTGATTGAGGAGCACCCGGTCCTGCTCAATCGGGCGCCGACGCTCCACCGGC
>JAHFSL010000113.1:3653-7542 GCA_023265785.1 Candidatus Coatesiibacteriota bacterium
CACACGATCAAGAGCGCCAAGAAGCTCGTGGAGCGCAGCAGCCCCGAGGTCTGGGATGTCCTGGAAGAGGTGATTGAGGAGCACCCGGTCCTGCTCAATCGGGCGCCGACGCTCCACCGGCTCGGCATTCAGGCGTTCCAGCCGATCCTGGTCGAGGGCAAGGCCATCAAGATCAATCCCCTCGTCTGCGCCGCGTTTAACGCGGATTTCGACGGCGACCAGATGGCGGTCCATGTCCCCCTGTCCGTCGAAGCCCAGCTCGAGGCACGCATCCTGATGATGTCCACGAACAACATCATGAACCCCGCGAACGGCCGCCCGGTCACCAGCGCCACGCAGGACACGGTCCTGGGGTGCTACTACCTGACCGGCGTCAAGCCGGGCGCGATGGGCGAGGGCAAGGTGTTCACGAGCCTGGAGGAGGTCGAGCAGGCCTACGACAACCGTTGGGTCAATCTCCACGCCCGGATCAAGGTCCGCCACAACCTGAAGATGGTCGAGACCACGGTGGGCCGGGCCCTCTTCAACCTGCTCCTGCCCGAGGAACTCCGCTTCTCGGCGAATGCCAACAAGCAGGTGGGCAAGAAGGAGCTCTCCCTCCTCGTGCACGAGTCGTACACGAGGTTGGGCAGCGCCCCGACCATCCGCCTCCTGGACGCCATCAAGACCTTTGGCTTCGAGTTCGCGACGATCGGTGGGATCACGGTGTCGCTTTCCGACATGATCATTCCCGAGGAGAAGGCGGGGATCGTGGCGGAGACCCGCAAGCATGTTGCCGACGTCAACAAGAAGTACCAGACCAACGTCATCACGGACGGTGAGCGCTACAACCGCGTCATCGACCTGTGGACCCAGGCCACAACGCGTGTCTCAACGGCCATGATGCGCCAGATGGCTGACCATTCGGCCGGATTCAACCCGATCTACATGATGGCGCGCTCCGGCGCCCGCGGGAAGGAAGACCAGGTGCGACAGCTGGCCGGCATGCGCGGCCTCATGGCCCGTCCCGCCCAGCGGATCACGGGGAGCATGGGGGAAATCATCGAGCACCCCATCGTGGCGAACTTCCGCGAGGGATTGAACGTCCTCGAGTACTTCATTTCCACCCACGGCGCCCGCAAGGGGCTGGCGGACACCGCCCTCAAGACCGCGGACGCCGGCTACCTGACCCGCCGGATCGTGGACGTGGCCCAGGATGTCAAGGTGACCGAGGAGGACTGCGGCACGATCCAGGGGATCATCGTCAGCGCCATGCGAGAGGGCGCGGATGTCGTCCAGCCCCTGAATGAGCGGATTGCGGGCCGGGTGGCCCTGGACCCAATCGCGGACATCCTGTCCGACGAGGTGATCGTCCGGGCGGGTGACGAGATCAGCGACGACGCGGCGAGGCGTATCGAGGACCTGGGGATCGAGCGCGTGAGGATCCGTTCCGTCCTGACCTGCGAATCCAAGGGCGGGGTGTGCGTGAAGTGCTACGGGCGCGACCTGGCGACCGGGCGGACGGTGTCCATCGGTGAGGCCGTGGGCGTCATTGCGGGCCAGAGCATCGGCGAGCCCGGCACCCAGCTGACCCTCCGGACCTTCCACGTGGGTGGCGCGGCGAGCCGTGTGATCGAGGCCTCCCGGATCGAGAGCCGCAGTGACGGGCTGGTGCGATACGGCAACCTGCGCGAGATCAAGAACAGCGCCGGGGAGACGATCGTGATCAGCCGCAATGCCGAGATCAGCGTGTTTGATGAGATCGGGCGTGAGCGCGAGACCCACGTCATTCCCTACGGCGCCGTCCTGCGCAAGACCACCGGTGAGGCGGTCAAGAAGGGCGAGGTTGTGGCGATCTGGGATCCCTACTCGGTCCCGTTCTTCTCCGAGGTCGGCGGCAAGGTAAAGTTTCACGACATTGAGAAGGACATCACCATGCAGGAGGAGGTGGACCGGACGACCGGCCGCGTCGAGCGCCGGATCATTGACGCCAAGGACGAGCGCCGCCACCCGCAGGTCTTCGTGGCCGATGCGGGGGACACGCCGCTGGCGAGTTACACCCTGCCGGTGGGCGCGTACCTCCAGATCAACGATGGCACCACCGTCAAGATCGGCGATATTCTGGCGAAACTCCCTCGGCAGGCCCTGCGCACGGGCGACATCACGGGCGGCCTGCCGCGCGTGGCGGAGCTCTTCGAGGCGCGCCGGCCGCGCAATTGCGCGATCATCTCCGAGATTGACGGCGCCGTGCGCATTCGGGGCAAGGAGCGCGGGGCCTGGAAGATCGAAGTCGAAAACCGGAGTGGTCACACCCGCCCGTACCTGGTGCCCATCGGGCGCCACCTGGATGTACGGGACGGGGACCCCATCCTGGCGGGCGAGCCCCTGACCGATGGGCTGGTGGATCCGCATGACATCCTGCGGGTCAAGGGCGAAAATGCCGTCCAGGAGCACCTCCTGAACAAGATTCAGGAGGTCTACCGCCTCCAGGGCGTGGTCGTGAATGACAAGCACATCGAGACGATCGTCCGGCAGATGCTCCGGAAGGTCCTGATCGTGGAATCCGGCACGACCGAGTTCCTGGCAGGCCAGCAAATCGACCGGATGCGATTCAAGGACGAGAACCAGCGGGTGGCGGCGCGCGGCGGCAAGCCGGCGACGGCACGGCCGATCCTGCTCGGCATCACCAAGGCATCGCTTTCAACCGAGTCCTTCGTGTCGGCCGCCTCGTTCCAGGAGACCACCCGCGTCCTCGCGGAAGCCTCCGTCAACGGCATGGTGGACCGGCTGTCGGGCCTCAAGGAGAACGTGATTATGGGGCACCTGATCTCGGCGGGGACGGGCATCTTCCGGATGGAGGATGTCATCCTCGACATCCCGAAGGAACTGGAGGCGCCCCTGGTGCCCGAGGCGCTCGCGGTGGCCAATCTGGCCGCCGCAAGTCTGGACATGGCCACCCTGGACGCGCCCGAGACCGCGGTGGCCTCCTGATGCCCACCACCTCGCAGCTCCTCCGCCACCCGCGCGTCCCGAGTTCCGGTCGATCCCGGTCCCCGGCCCTGCAGGGGGCGCCTTTCAAGCGAGGGGTCTGCCTCGTGGTGAAGACCGTGACGCCCAAGAAGCCGAACTCGGCCCTGCGGAAAGTGGCGCGCGTCCGGATGAGCAACAGCATCGAAGTCACGGCCTATATTCCGGGCGTCGGCCACAATTTGCAGGAGCACTCCATCGTGCTCGTACGAGGTGGCCGTGTGAAGGACCTGCCGGGTGTCCGGTACCACATCGTGCGCGGTGTCCTGGACGCCCAGGGCGTTGCCGACCGGCGCCGGTCGCGGTCCAAATACGGTGCGAAGCGGCCCAAGAAGGCCGGGGAGAAGGAATAATGCCGCGCCATGGCGCCGCTCCCCGCCGTGAGATCGAGGCCGACACCCGGTTCCAGAGCAAGTTGGTCTCCAAGATCATCAATTGCGTGATGCGGCATGGCGAAAAGGCCACCGCCGAGCGTGTGGTGTATGGCGCCATGGAGGTCCTTGAGAAGAAGGGCCTCTCATCCATCAACGTCCTCAAGACGGCGATTGAGAATGTGAAGCCCGTGCTCGAAGTGCGTGCGCGGCGTGTGGGCGGCGCGAACTATCAGGTGCCCGTGGAGGTTCGTCCCGAGCGGCGGCTCGCGCTGGCGATCCGCTGGGTCATGGCGGCCGCCGAGGCCAGGACCGAGCGCTCCCTGGTCGAGCGGCTGGCCGGCGAACTGGGCGAGGCGGCCGCGGGCACCGGCGGCGCCATGAAGAAGCGCGAGGAAATCCACAAGATGGCCGACGCCAACCGCGCCTTCGCGCACTACCGCTGGTAGTTCGGAAGAGATGAGTCCCGCCGTGGCCCGCCGCATTGACCTCAGCCTCCTGCGCAATATCGG
>JAHFSL010000114.1 GCA_023265785.1 Candidatus Coatesiibacteriota bacterium
TGCCCCGGCAGCGTGGGCGATGACCCTCCTGCCGACCCTGCCGGCCGCCGCCCTGCTGGTCGGGGTCGCCGGGGCGGTGCACCCGGTGGGCTGGCTGGCCCTGCCGGCCGTCGCCCGGGAAGCCTGGGAGCGCGCGCGGGCGGCGCGCTCCGGGCGCCTGCCCGTTCTCATGCTCCTGTTCCTGGCCCTGCCGGGGGGGCTCCGCCTGCTCTACCCGGCCGTACGGGCCGCGGCGGTTCCGGCCCTGGGCTGGCTTGAACCCGGCCACGCGGGGGGATGGGCCCGCCATGCGGTCGCCGCGGGGGTCTTCCGGTCCGTCGTCGCCGGTGGGATCACCGGGCGGGCGGTGGCGGGCGGGCTGATCCGTGACCTCCTGCTCAATCCCTGGGGCGCGTTCGGCCCGGTGCTCCTGCTGATCGGCTGGGGGGCCCTGGTGGTCCGGCGCGACCGGCCGGACGCCGCCCGGCGGCTGGGGTGGGCCTTCGCCGCACCCGTGGTGCTCGGCGCGCTCCTGCCCCTGCCTGAACCCGCCCGGCCGTGGCTTCTTGCGGCGTGGGCGGCCGCCGTCTGCGCGGGAGAGGGGCTGGCGTGGCTCGCCGTGCGGTTGGCGTGGGCGCCCGCCGCGGCCGCGGTCGTCGTCCTGGCGCGCGCCATCCTGGTGCTTCCGGGCCAGGCCCGCGACCGAGACACGCTGGCGCCCGACCTCGCGCGGGCCGCGTTCGGGTCCGTGCGGCCCGGGGACCGGGTCTATGCCTGGGGCTTTCGCTGGCTCTATCCCGCCTGGGCCGAGGTGGCCGCGGGCCGGGCGCCGGTTCCGGCGGCCCTCCGCACCGCGCAGGCGCTGGTCTTTGGCGCGCCGGAGCGCGGGCCCGGGGATGCCGGCGCCACCGGCCCCGCCCTGGTGTGGGGCCTGGCGGCGGGCGGCGGCCGCGTCTTCCTGACGCCCGAACCGCCGCCCGCGGTCCTGCCCTCACGCGGGTTCCGCCGGGAGGGCTTCCTGGCCCGCCTCACATCGCCCCGGGATCTTCCCGATCGCGCCGCGGACGGCGGCCGGTGGGCGAGGGGGATCGGCTGGAGGTCCCTCCTGCGCCCCCACGGCCCCTTCGAGGAGGAGACAGTCCAGCAGGTCGCGCTCGCCCTGCACGCCCAGGCCCTGCAGGCCGTGCGGGCGGGGTCGCCCGCCGAGGACGAGGCGCTGGCACGCGCCGGACCGCGCCTGCGCGAGGGCCAGCCCGAACTGCACCAGGTCCTGGGCCGCGCCCTCTTCCTGACGGGCCGCGGCGAAGCGGCCGAGACCGAATGGAAGCGGGCGCTGGAACTCACCCACGGCGGCTACCTCGATCCCTATCTCGGGCTGGCCGCGGCGGCGCGGGCGCGCGGCGAGCGCGCGATCCGGGGCCACGCCGAGCAGTTCGAGGACGAACTGGAACTCCTCCGCACCGCCGCCGTGGTGGCGGCCGGCGCCCGCCACCCGGAGGTGGCGGCCGGCGACGACGCCCGGGTGCTGGCCGACCGCGACCTGGCGCGCCGGGACTACTTCCGCGCGATCGCGGTCGGTTTCGTTGTGCGCGGCATGACGCACTTCCGCGAGGGGCGCCTGCCGCAGGCCGCCGCGGCCTGGGAGGACGCGCTGGGCTACGATCCCGGCCAGCCCCAGGCCCTGCACGGGCTGGGGACGCTGGCCGCCCTCGAGGAGCGGTTCGACGATGCCGTCCGGTGGTACCGCGCGGCCCGGGAGCGGGCGCGCGGATGGGAGGAACTCGACGAGAACCTCGACCGGGCGCTCGCGGCGCAGACGCAGGCGCGGCTCCTGCCGGGACTTCTTGAGGCCGCCGCCCTCCGCCCGCGTGACCCGGCCGCCTGGTGCGATCTCGGAAACGCGAACTGGCACGTCGGCCGGATCGGCGCCGCGGAGCGGTGCTACCGGGCGGCCCTGGCCCTCGACCCCGCCTCGGGGCGCGCGTGGGGCAACCTGGGATCGGCACTGGTCCAGCAGGGCCGGGTGCGCGAGGCGATCACGGTGTACCGCCGGGCGCTCGCAAGCAATCCCGCCGATGCCGAGGCCATGGTCAACCTGGGCGCCGTGTATCACGGCCTGGGGGACCGGCGGCGCGCCGAGGAGTGGCTCCGGCGGGGGCTGGCGCTCACGCCCGGCCATCCCCTCGCCAACCGGCTCCTGCAGGACCTGGCCACGGCCCCCGCCCGCTAGCCGACCTGCACGGCGTGCCGAACGCCGGAACCACGAGCGTGTCTTTTAGAACCAAAGGTTCTAATATACAAGTCATGCCCCGGTACCTTCCGCGCGAAGCCGAGGGGCGCCTCACGGCCCTGCTCCGGACCTTCCCTGCCGTCCTCGTGGTGGGTCCGCGTCAGTGCGGCAAGAGCACGATGGTGCGCCGGTCCCGCGCCTCCTGGCGCTATGTGGATCTCGAGCTGACCTCGGATTACGAGACGCTGGCCGCTGACCCGGAACGATTCCTCACGGGCCATGGCGGCCGCATGATCCTGGACGAGGCCCAGCGCCTTCCGGCCCTCTTTCCCCTCCTGCGCCACCTGATTGACCGAACGCGGGGAAACGGCCGGTATGTCCTGCTGGGTTCGGCGAGTCCGGCGCTGATGCGCACGGTCTCGGAATCGCTGGCCGGGAGGGCGGGGATCCTGGAACTGACCGGGTTCCAGCCCTCCGAGGTGGCTGGCCGGACCCAGGCCCTGGACCACTGGTTTTGGGGCGGACTTCCGCCGGTGTACGAACGCCGGGGGCCCGTGGCCCGGGCGGCCTGGCTGGATGCCTATGTTTCGGCGGTGCTCGAGCGGGACCTTCCGACCCTGGGCATCCGGGTGCCGGCGCCGCGCCTGCGGAAGCTCTGGACGATGCTGACGCACCTCCAGGGAAATCTTCTGAACCATTCCGAGCTGGCGCGGTCGCTCGGGGTGTCCTACCACACCGTGGCCGACTACCTGGACATCCTCGAGGGAGCCTTCATGATCCGCCGTCTCCAGCCGTTTGCGGCGAATGTCTCGAAGCGGCTGACCAAGAGTCCCAAGCTCTACGTTCGGGATCCGGGCATCCTGCACATCCTGGCCGGCCTGCGCCGGCCCGGGGATCTCGAAGGCTGGATGCGGCGGGGCGCCTCCTTTGAGGGGATGGTCATCGAGCAACTGGTGGCGCGGGCGGCGCTCCACCATGTCCGGCCGGAGGCCTATTTTTGGCGGACCCTGGCGGGGGGAGAAGTGGATCTCCTGCTCAAGCTGGGCACCCGCCTCGTGCCCGTCGAGATCAAGCTGGGTGCGGGCGTGGATCGCCATGCCGTGGCGGGCCTCCGGCAGTGCATGGCCGATCTCGGGATCCGAAAGGGGTGGGTGGTCACGGGATCAGGAACCCGGGACCGGTTGGGTGACGATATCGAAATTGTTCCGTGGGGCGAGGTCATTCGGGGAATGGACGGGATCGTGCCGGGATAAAGCCCGGACCGCAGGGGTATAATCCCGGCATGGGCGCGCCGATGCGGTTCATCGGGTTGAACTTCGACCACATGCACATGGGCGACCTCCTCCGGCAGGTGCGCGAGTGCCCGGACGCGGAGATCGTGGGCATCTGCGATGACGATCCCACCCACATGGCCGACACGGTGAAGAAACTGGAGATCCCCCCGGCCATGGTCTTCACCCACATCCGCGAGTGCATTGAGCGGACGAACCCCGACATCGCCATCCTCTGCCCGGCCACCGGCCGCCATGCGGAGTATGTCGAGATCGCCGCGTCCTACGGGCTGGACTGCCTCGTCGAGAAACCGTTTGCGGCGACGCTCGCCGACGCGGACCGGATGATCGCGGCCGTGGACAAGGCGGGCAAGCGGCTGGTGGTCAACTGGCCGCTGGCCTGGTACCCGCCGCACCGGACGGCCAAGCGCCTGGTGGACGGGGGGAGGATCGGAGACCTGCTGGAAGTCCATTATTACGACGGCAACCGCGGCCCCTTAAGGCACATCGCCGACAAGGACGAGGTGAGCGAGGAGGCCGCCGCGAAGAAGATGAAGGATTCGTGGTGGTACCGCCGGGACAAGGGTGGCGGCTCCCTGCTGGATTACCTCGGCTACGGCACGACGCTGGGCACCTGGTATCAGGGCGGCCGGGCGCCGCTGGAAGTCACCTGCACCGCCTTCGGCCGGCCGTTCGTCGCGGTGGACGAGCACAGCGTCGCCGTGGCGCGGTACGCGCACGGGCTCTCGACCTTCTCGACCCGGTGGGGGACCTTCACCGACCCCTGGGTCACTCAGCCCCAGCCCAAATGTGGATTCGTCCTCGTCGGCACGAAGGGGACGATCGCCTCCTACGACTACGAGGCCACGATCCGGGTGCAGGACGCCGCCCACCCGCAGGGCGAGGTGGTGCCGGTGGACACGCTGGCGGCCCCCCACCGCAACCCCATCGAACATGTCACCCACTGTTTCCGGTCAGGCGAGCCGGTGATCGGGCCGCTGGACCCCGCCATCTGCCGGATCGGCCAGCAGGTCGTGGATACCGCGTTCGCGAGCGCGCTCCAGAAAAAAACCCTCCCGCTCCTCGGGTAGAGTAGCGTATGGCCTTCGCGGGGATCTGCTTCAACACCGCCAACCTGGTGGGGCGGGCCACCGGGTACCGGTTCAGCCTGGCCAGGTGGATGGACCAGCACGACGCGACCATCGCGAAGACCGATGAGCGCGAGTGGGGGGCGATCTGCAAGGAGATCGCCAAGGCGGGCTATACCGCCGTCGAAATATGGCAGGCGCACGCCGATCCCTCCGTCATGACCGAGGCGAAGGCCCGGATTTGGAAGCAGGCGCTGGCCGACCACGGGCTGGCTCCCGTGGCGTACGCCGGCGGGCTCACCGTGGACACGGCGCGGGTGTGCACCTGGCTGGGCATCCCGCACGTGGACGGCGGGCTGGGGAGCCGGTCCGCCGCCGAGGTGGCCGCGCTGTGCGCCCGCACCGGAATCCTGGCCAACCACGAGAACCATCCCGAGCAGTCCCCCGATGAGATCAAGGTCCGGGTCGCGGGGGGCGGTGACTGGGTCGGGGTGGCGCTCGACACCGGCTGGCTGGGGACGCAGGGCGTGGACGCGCCCCGCGCCATCCACGAGCTGGGCCCGCTGGTGCGGCATGTCCACCTCAAGGACGTGAAGGCCCCGGGGGGGCACGAAACCTGCCCGCTGGGCGAGGGCCGGGTGGGCGTGGATGATTGCCTGGTCACGCTCAAGCAGGCCGGGTACACGGGGTGGATTTCCTGGGAGGACGAGCCCGAGGACCGCAATCCCTTCGACATCGCGGCGCGCATGCGCGAGTGGATTGACGCCCGCATCCGGTGAGCGCGGCACGGGAGTTCTTCGAGCGGTGCCACGACCTGCTCCATATCGTGGCCGACCAGGAGCCGGAGATCGCCCGTGCCGCGGACTGGTTCGCGCGTTCCATCCTCAAGGGCCGGCTGGTGCAGGTGTTCGGAAGCGGGCACAGCCGGATCATGGTCGAGGAGATGTGGCCCCGCTACGGCTCGTTCCCGGGGTTCCACCCCATCGTGGAGCTCTCCCTCACCTTCCATAACGCGGCGGTCGGCCCCAACGGCCAGCGGCAGGCCATGTTCCTGGAAAATGTGGGGGGCCTCGCGGCCCGGATCCTGCGCAACTTCGCCCTCAAGAAGGGCGATACCGCCCTGGTCGTCTCCTCCTCCGGGTGCAACCGGGTCGCCATCGAGATGGCCGAGGGGTTTGGCAAGCGGGGCATGAAGGTGGTGGCCATCGTGAGCCTCGCCCACGCGAAGGCGAGCCGGTCGAACGACCCGCGGGGGAGGAAACTCATGGACTTCGCCGATCTGGTCCTCGACACCGGGGCGCCGGTGGGTGATTCGATGGTGCGGATTCCCGGGCTGGCGACCCCCGTCTCCCCGGGCTCCACGGTGGGCGGGTGCATGCTGGTGAATGCGATCAAGGCGGAGGTCGCCGCCCGGCTGACGCGGGCGGGCAAGCCGCCGAAGGTGATCACGGCGGGCGCGGTGGTCGGTGCGGCGAAGTCGGCGGCGCTCTTCGAGTCCGCCTACGATGAGTACGCCCGGATGATGGCCCGCCTGTACGCGGAGCCCGGCGCCCGGTGAAGGAGCGGCCGCTCCGCACCTCGGTCATCGGGAGCCTGCCGTTTCCCGGCTGGCTGGAGCACGCTTCCGCGCACCTGGCGGAGTTCGGGACCGCCGACCGGGAGGAACTGGTCGAGGACGCGGTGCGGGTGGCCATCCGCGACCAGGTCGAGGCCGGGCTGGACGCGATCACCGATGGCGAGCAGACCCGGCTGGACTTCAATCTTTCGTTTTACGGGTATCTCGAGGGGCTCGAGCTGGAGGCCGCGGCGCCCCGGCGGTTCGGACCGCCCGCCCACGACCAGCGGGGCCGGCACGCCATCAAGGGAAAACTCGCCGCCCCGCGCGGGCTGGGCGCCGTGGACGAGTTCGCCCGCCTCAAGCGCCTCGCCGCCGCGGGCGGCGTGCCCGCGGGGGTGGCGCTCAAGGCCAGCGTGCCCGGGCCGTACACCCTGGCCTGGCGGCTCATCCCGGGGGGCCGGTACAAGGACCGGTGGGCCATCGCCGCCGCCCTGATGCCCATCGTGAGCGCGGAACTTGCGGCGCTGGTGCAGGCCGGGTGCCGGGAGATCGCGGTGGACGAGCCTTCCATGAGCGTGTATGCCCACCGGGAAAACACGAAGAAGTTCGTCGCGCTGTTCAACGAGACCGTGGAGGCCGTTGATACCGTGGCGCGCATCTGCACCCACCTGTGCTTTGGCAACTACAAGGGCCGCGCCGTGGGGCCTCGCCGGTACGCGCCGATGTTCCCGGCTTTTCTGTCGGTCCACGCCGACGAGATCCATGTCGAGATGGCGAGCCGGGAGTTCGCCGAACCCGAGGTGATCCAGGCCATCGCCGCCTCGGGCAAGGACACCGCCGTGGGCGTGATTGACGTCAAGAACTACTACATCGAGAGCCCCGAGGATGTCGCGGTCCGGGTGCGGCTGGCCAACAAATACGCGCCGGCCGACCGGCTGGTGCTGGCGCCCGACTGCGGGCTCTCGCAGACCGCCCGGTGGGCGGCCCGCAAGAAGCTGGCAAACCTTGTCGCGGGCGTCGCCATCGTCCGCAAGGAGAAGGGGATCCGCTGATCCAGCCTGTCCTGGCCGGCGCCGCCCTGCTGGCGGACATGGCGGCGCCGTGCGGGGAGGACGAGTTCCGGCTCTGGTGGCTGGGGCAGAGCGGGTTTCTCGTGAAATGGGGGAGCCACACGCTCCTGCTGGACCCCTATCTCTCGGATTCGCTGACCCGCAAGTACGCGGGCACGGACAAGCCGCATATCCGGATGACCGCCATCCCGGTCACGCCGGACCGGCTGGGATTTGTCGAGGTCGTCACCTCGTCCCACAACCACACGGACCACCTGGACCCGGAGACGCTGAAGCCGCTTTTTTCCGCCGCTCCCCACGCCCTCATGGTCTGTCCGAGCGCCAACTTCGCGGAG
>JAHFSL010000518.1 GCA_023265785.1 Candidatus Coatesiibacteriota bacterium
ACGGTCAGGTCCTCGATGGCCAGCGCGATGGAGCCCGCCTCGATCTTGGCGAGGTCCAGCAGGTCGTTCAACACCGTCTTCATGTGGGCGGCTCCGCCGCGAATTTCGCGGAGGCACTCCAGTTGATCGGGGGAGAGGGGACCCCTGGCTCCCGTGGCCAGGATATCGGCGAAGCCCTTGACGCCGTTGAGTGGGGTGCGCAATTCGTGGGCCACCCACCGGACCAGCTGTGACTTGCGGCGCGTGGCGTCCTCAATCGCCTCAAAATGGCGGCGAACAAACCGGGAAATCAGCATCAGTGAAATACCGGCGACCGGCGCCATGGCCAGTCCGGCAATGACGAGGATGAGGTTCAGGCGGGCCAGCGCCTCATTGACCAGGGTCTTCATCTCCGCCTTCGGAATCCTGGAGGCGGTCGCCTCGCCGATGTCCTGGGCGATCCAATGGATTGAGGCGAGCGCGAGGAGCATTAAGAGCACCGAAAATCCCCCCACGCGGCGAAGTTTGGCCATCAATTGGGGGCGGTTTTGATCTGCAAGACTGGTGGGTTTCATGGTTCCTTCAGGAATGCAGGGAGCATGCCAACCGGATGATAGGCGCCGATTGACGATTGCCAGGGGGAGGCGGGCAAGCGGGGAGAATTTCCCCCTGGGAGGGGAAATTCTCCCGGGTGCTGTGGGCGTTACAGTGGGGAGCATGTGTGGACGGTATACCTATGCCCTGACCGACTGGCCGAAAGTCTGGAGAGACTTTCTGGGGGCGGAGGCGGGTCTGCCGCTGGAAAAGACCTGGAATGTCGCGCCCACCCGGAAGGTCCCGGTGGTGCGCCTGCATCCGGAGACCGGGGCGCGCGAGTTGCGGCAGATGGTCTGGGGGCTGGTGCCCGCGTGGGCCAAGGACATGAGCATCGGGAGCAAACTGATCAACGCGCGCGGGGAGACCGTTGCCGAAAAGCCCTCCTTTCGGCCCGCGTTCAAGAAACGGCGCTGCCTCATGCTGTCCACCGGCTGGTACGAATGGCAGGACGCCGGCACGAAAGAAAACCGGCCGTGGTTCATTCGGGTCAAGGGGGTCGAGGTCATTGCGTTTGCGGCCCTCTGGGAGACCTGGACCAGCAAGGAGCACCCGGAAGCGGGAGCGGTTGAGACCTGCGCCATCATTACCATCGAGGCCAACGAGGCCATGGCCAAGGTCCACCACCGCATGCCGGTCATCCTGCCGCCGGAGGATTGGGCCGCCTGGCTGGACCCCGCCCGCCAGGAACCCGCCGACCTCATGGCCTTCATCAAGGCCTGCCCGGCGTCCTGGATCGAGGCGCACCCGGTCTCCCGGAAGGTCAACAACGCCCGCACCGATGGTCCCGACCTCATCCTGCCTGATGATGCGCCCCCCGAGCCCCAACAGGGCATACTGATTGCATGACTGAACCCGCCACGCGGTTTGACCCGATCTGGACGGAATGGCGCCTGCCCGCGGACATGCGGGCGCACGCCGACCGCCACGGGGCCGACCGGGCCGTCCTGCACGCGGAATTCCACCGGCTCCTGTCCACCGCGGGGGAGGGCGCCGCCTCGCTGGAGATCGGGTGCGGTACCGCGCTGGACTCCAGCCTGCTCGCGCTGAAGTACCCGGGCCTGCGGGCCGTGGCCACCGATTACTCCGAGCCCGCCCTGGCGGTGGCCCGGGCGGCGGCCGCGAAATTGGGGGCCACGGTGGAATGTGCCAAGGCCGATGCCACCGCCCTGCCGTATCCCAACGGAATGTACGACCTCGTCTTCTCGCAGGGCGTCGTCGAGCATTTCCCCGATCCCCTGCCCATGCTCCGTGAGCAGGCCAGGGTCACGAAGGCCGGCGGGGCCGTGGTCGTGGATGTGCCGCAAACCTTCAACCTCTACACGCTGGTCAAGCAGGTGCGGCAGTGGCAGGGGCGCTGGCCGTGGGGCTGGGAGACCCAGTATTCCGTCAGCCGGCTGGCCCGGCTGGGCCGCCGGGCCGGGCTGGTGCCGGAGCGGTTTGTCGGGTACGGGTGGTGGCGCGGCCGCGCCGACCTGCTCTGGCAGGTCCGCCGGTGGGGACCGGCCGCCCTGTGGGACCGGCTGGAACGGGCCGCCGGTGCCCGGTTCCTCATGAACCTCGTCGGCGTGTTCCGCAAGACGTGAAGGTCGCCATCGTGAGCGGCTCCTGGCCGCCGATCCGGTGCGGGGTGGGCGATTATACGTCCCAGTTGGCGCCCGCCCTCGCGGCCGCCGGCGTGTCGGTGGATATCGTCACCTCGCGCGGCGGTCGCAACCCCGCGGCCCACGGCGTCCGGGTGCACCCGGTCGTGGCGGACTGGGGCGGCGCGGCGGCGGGACGGCTGGCGTCCCTGGTGACGGGGCTCACGCCGGACCTGGTCCATGTCGAGTATCCGACCGTGGTGTACGGCAAGCAGGTGGGGATCAATCTCCTGCCGGTGGTCCTGCGCCGCCGGGCGCCCCGGCTCCCCAT
>JAHFSL010000519.1 GCA_023265785.1 Candidatus Coatesiibacteriota bacterium
GTCCTCCACGCGGCGGGGGGCCAGAATCAGGGCTTCCAGCCCGGGCTGGCGGATCAGGGCGTCGAAGAGGGGGCGATTATGGGGGTCCGCCGCGGCGTGCCAGAGCAGGAGAACTTTCACTAATGACATATGATACTGAACAGATGGGACAGGCGCGCCGCGGGCAGGCGGGGTTTACCCTGGTGGAGATCCTCATTGCCATGGCGATCGCCGGCATGCTGACCGTCATGCTGATGCAGATGATCCAGACCTGGGCCAAAGCCGTGGCCCACCAGGCCGCCAAGGCGAACCGGATGATGTGCGAGACGGACCTGCGGCGGCTGTACACGATCATCCTGTCCCGCGGCATGCAGTCCGGGGGCTATGCCAGCATCGGGCCGTGGCCCCAGCAGATCCCGGTCAAATCACCGGTGGATTGGGTCCGCCCCGCCCCGGGGTTTGATGAGATTGGGTTTGCCCCGAGCCGCACCCCGACGCTGTTGCAGTTCCGGGTGGATGGGTCTGGAACAGGGTTCACGGTCAGCGCGCTGGGCGACACCGACCGCGATGGCGGCCTGGAGTACTTCCGGATCGGCAGTGATGTGGGGATGTTCGAGGGTCCCCTGCCTTGGCCCCCGTCCACGGTCACACCGGTGAATCCGACGGGTCCCGGCTTCAACAACTAGCCGTTCAGCGCGCCTTTCCATTCCATGCGACCCCGGCCGCGCCTTGCCGTCCTGTCCCACAGCGCCATTGAGCCCACCCACGCGGCCAAGTGGTCGCAGGTGGCGGCGGCGGGATGGGAGGTGCTCCTGCTCGTGCCCTCCCGGTGGCCGGAAGCCGGTCGCTGGCAGGCGGCGCGGACGCGCCGGTCGGGCCGGCTCCGGGTGGAACCGGTCGCCGGAGTCTTCGCCGGCCGGCTGGCCCGGTGGACCCCGATTGGGCTGGCCGCCCGGCTCCGGGAATTTTCGCCGACCCTTATCCATGCCGAAGAGGAGCCCTACGTGATGGCGTGTTGGACCGCGGCCCAATGGGCCCGGCGGGCGGGCGTTCCGTTCACATTCTTCACCTGGGAAAATATCCATCGCGCTTATCGCTGGCCCCAGGGGCGACTCCTGCGTGGTGTCCTGGCCACGGCGGCTGGCGCCATCGCGGGCAATGCCGACGCGGTCCGAGTCCTTCAACGGCGTGGATTTCGCAAGTCCGTGGCGGTCGTCCCTCAATACGGGGTGGACCCCCGGATGTTCCGGCCGCTGGACCAGGCGCGGTGCCGCCGGGCCCTGCGCCTGCCGGGGAACGGGCGGCTGGTGGGATTTGTGGGAAGGTTCCTGCCCGAGAAGGGAATTGAGGACCTCCTGCGGGCCGCGAGCCGGCTCGGACCTTCCGTGCGGGTCCTGCTCGTGGGGTCCGGACCGGACCTGCCCCGACTGATCGCGCGGGCAGGGACACTGGGCCTGGGCGACCGGTTGATCGTGCGTGGCGCCATGGCCCGTCACCGGATGCCCGTGGTGATGGGCGCGCTGGACGCGCTGGTCCTCCCCTCCCGCACCTGGCCCGAATGGAAGGAGCAGTTCGGTCGCGTCCTGGTGGAAGCGCAAGCCTGCGGCCGGTGGGCGCTCGGGTCTTCCTCGGGCGAAATTCCCGCCATCGTGGCGGGTCGCCAGCTCGTGTTTCCGGAGGGTGAGTCGGCTCGCCTCGCGCGTTGCCTGCGGACGGTGCTCGGCCGCCTTCCACCGCCCGGGCTTCGCCCTCGCATCCTTCACCGCTTCTCGGAGGAGGCGGTCGCCACGGCCACGACCCGATTCCTGCTGGCCTGTCGTGATGGCGCATGAAGCGGGTTGTGACCGTCGGGCCGACCGCTGAGGGATGGGCGATTCTGGAACGGTTCCCATGACCTTTGAGCGGGTCGGCCTGATCTGGTGGGCGGGATCCTGGCACCATGTGGATGCGGGGACCTATCTCCAGATGCTGGCCACCGGGGCGGTGGTCGGGCTGGTCTGCATGGCCCTGCTCTGGCGGTCTCGCCACAACGAGCACCGGGTCTGGATCGTGGGGCTGGTTTCCCTGGGGCTGGCCGCCGTCTGGCGCACCATCATCCACCCCCCCTCGGGTGATGAACCCACCCTCCTGCTGGCCGCGTGGCAGTGGCTGCGCACGGGGTCGGCCGACCTGTGCGCGACATGGGATCCCGTCGCCGCGGATTGGTCGCGGGCGGTGGAATTCCGCGATCGATTAATCGTGGATCACACGATCGGGATTTCCGGAGGGCAGTGCTACAGCTACCACGGCATTATCCTGTCACCGATCTTTGGCCTGCTCCTGGCTCCGGCCGGCCGGATCGGGTTGGCCCTGGCGCTGGTGGGGCTTGCGGCCGCGGCGACCCGGTGGACCGCCCGGGCCGCCACGGCCGTGCTGGGGCGGCGCCCCTCCCCGGAGTGGGTGGCCTGGGTTCTCGTCGGTTCGCCCGTCGCCGCCTACACGATCTTCATGGGACCCGACCTG
>JAHFSL010000520.1 GCA_023265785.1 Candidatus Coatesiibacteriota bacterium
CGTTGACCGTGAATTGCGGGGCGGGGCCGCCCGGCTCCCAGTCCAGCTCCCCCGTATCGCTCATCCGCCGGTCGGGGACCGAGACCGGCTCGGAGCCGGTGACCGCGCCCTCGCCGGGCGCCAGCCGGACCTCCAGCCGCCGGATGGCGGCCGCCCCGCCCGGCACCCCGGCCGCGTTCCAGAGCCCCGGCAGGGCGGCGCGGCCCTCGGCCCACAGCCGCGCGATTCCGGCCTGCGGCAGGGTGAGCGTTACGGGCGCGCCGCCCGGGGCCACCAGTGCGTGGCGGAAGGCCAGCGCGGCCAGGGGGGCGAATACCAGCTTGGCGGGCTGGCCGGCGAAGTCGAAGAAGCCCGCGAGGTGGTCGGTGGCGTACTCACGCTTGAAGTCCATCCAGGTGTAGGCGTAAATCGCATCCCAGTCCTGGAACGCGGCGAACGCGGCAACCATCGGAAGCGTTTCGGCGGCGTAGTCACTCGGATTCGGGA
Source organism: Candidatus Coatesiibacteriota bacterium (assembly GCA_023265785.1). GTDB lineage: Bacteria > Oederibacteriota > CAKKQC01 > CAKKQC01 > CAKKQC01 > JAHFSL01. The sequence continues at coordinate 487 of JAHFSL010000520.1, forward strand.
TGTTGTACTCGCTCACCGTAAAGGGCCGTCCGGCCACCCGGTACCGGGCGATCTCGGCGAGCGTGCCGCCGTTGGCGGCCAGGACCTGCGAGGAGTTGCCGATCGTCCAGTTGGGATCGCCCCAGCCGGTTCCCAGATCGGGGTGCTGCCAGTAGCCGTGCATGTCGGTGAAATCCGCCAGCGTTCCCTCACGCCAGACACCTGCGGCCTCACCGTAGGAGGCCTGCGTGTCGGCGATGGGCGCCTCCACCCCCAGGTCCACCTTGAGGAAGCGCACGAGTTCCCGGGTGGTGGACCGTTCCGCGTCAATCAGGAAGGCCCAGGCGTCGCGCATGGCCCCGGGGGTGCCGCCGCCGGGGCGCAGGATTACGGTGTCGGCCTCGATGGACTCACTGGCGGACAGCCCCGTGCGGCCGCCCAGCTTGAGGGAGAGGTCCGAGAGTTCCACCACGCCCGGATGGTTTTCGAGCGAGAAATTCAGCCGGCCGCGGGGCCCCCCCGTGTCCCCGGCCCGGAACGGGAAGGAGAACTCCTGCCAGTCCGTGGTCAGGTCCGCCCGGGCGGATAGTCCCAGCCCGGTCCACGGCGGGGCATTCAGCATGGTCGTGACCACCAGGGCCAGGGGAGCCTTGGCGCGGGCGCGGAACGCGACGACATATTCCTCGCCGCCCCGCAATTCCAGCCCGCCCTGCATGAGTTGGAGGTGCCAGGATTCCGTGCCGGCCTTGCGGGCCTCCCAGCGCAGGACGGGCGGCGGCCCGGCCAGGACGGCGAGCAGGGCCCCGGCGCCCCCGTTGGACTGCGCCTCCCACCCCAGCGTGCCGGCCGTGAGCCCCGCGTTGCGCAGGCGCTCCGCGCCCGCGGGGCGCTCGCCCTCGGCCCACGCGGCTTTCAGCGCGGGGGTCTTGCCGTATTTCCGCTTGAGCCAGGCCCGCCATTGGCGGAGCAGTTCGGCCCCGTAGGGGTCCGGCATGCGGTCGGGGTTCCCGAACCAGGTCGGCAGGAGGGTGTTCTCATTATTCAATTCAAGGCAGAGGACCCCGGGATCCTTCGCCAGCGTGGTGCCGGTGCGCGGGTTGACCCGGGCGAGCAGGCCGCGGGCCCAGGCCTTCTGGGACTCCACGAAGGGGGGATAGAACCGGTCAACCATCTTGCCCATGTCGAACCGTTTCGCCGCGTCCCCCTCGAGTCCGGGATACCGGCGGGCGACATGCAGGTTCACATTCAAGTAGATGCCCTCGGTCTTGAGCGCGGCGAGCAGGCCGTCAAACCGGTCGAGTTGGGCCGGGTCCAGCGTGACCCGATCCGGCAGGGTCAGTCCATCGGGTGCGGGAATGTCGAGGAAGTGCAGGCGGACCAGGTTGACCCCGGCCTTGCGCAGGCGCGCGGCCAGCCGGGGCGCATCCGCGGGGTCGGGCAGGGCGGCCGTGGCGGTGAGGTTGACCCCGAAGAACCGGATGCGCGCCCCGTGGCCGTCAACAAAATGGCCGTCACGGATGGTGACGCGCCCGGCCTTCCCGGCCGGCGCCTCGTTGAGCGCGACCAGGCTGACGGCGGTCGGGCTGGCCTCCAGCCCGGGCATCACAAAGGGGAACCAACCCTTGGTGGCGGCGGTGGCGCCCGCTCCCGGGACCGGGGCCCCGGCGGGGGCCGGCGACGCGGCCTGCCCCCGGGCGGCCGCCAGCAGGAGGCCGGCGGCGAGAACCCCGGGCCGGATCACCCCTCGAACCGGCGAAGGTATTCGGCGACCGCGTGGTGCCCCTGGCCGGCCGCCAGGTCGGCCGCAGTCTGGCCGAACGGGTCATGCGTGGAGGCGTCGGCGCCGTAGGCCAACAGGAGTTCGCAGAGCGGCTGGTGGCCGGCATGGCCGGCCAGGTGCAGGGGGGAGAGTCCCTGCGCGGCCGCGTCGGGGTCGGCGCCGCGGCGCAGGAGCAGGGTGGCCACGGCCAGCCGCCGGCCGGCCACGGCGGAATGCAGGGGCGTGTTGGCCATCTC
>JAHFSL010000521.1 GCA_023265785.1 Candidatus Coatesiibacteriota bacterium
ATGGTGTACCACCTGCGCCTGCCCGCCCTCTACCTGCTGGCCCATCGCGTCACCCCGGTGTGGGAGATCTTTCCTTCGTTCTTTCCGTTCTCCGGCGAGATGCTCCTCATGCTCGCCCGGGCGCTGGGCGGCGATCCCGCCGCCCGGGTCCTCCACACACTGGCGTGGCTGGGATGCGGGGCGGCGGTGGCCCGCCTGTCCCGGCGCGCGTGGGGGGAGGGGGCGGGCGCCTGGGGGGCCGCCCTCTTCCTCACGATTCCGTTCGGGATGGCGATCGCCGCGCGCGCGTACGTGGAGTACTTCCTCCTCCTGCCCTTTCTTGCCTCCCTTGCGCTCCTCCTTGATCGGCCCCGACCCGGGCGGGGGCGGTTGGTCCTGGCCGGCTGGCTGGCGGGCGGGGCCTTCGCGGCGAAGTACCTGGGGGGATTCTGTGCCGCCGTCGCCGCCACGATGGCCTGGACCGCCTGCGCCCCGCGCCGCGGCCGGTTCGGCTGGTTCCTGCTGGCGGGAACCCTGCCCGCCGCCCCATGGCTGGTACGGACCTTCCTGTGGACCGGCAATCCCGTCTACCCCGTGTTCTTCGGGGGCCCGCACTGGACGCCCGCGGACACGGCTGGCTGGGCCGCCGATGCCAGCGCATTCCGGTTCGACGTCGGGCTTCTCCTGGCGGCGCCGTGGCGCCTCATGCGCACCCCGGGCTCCGACGGGGCGCTCTCACCCCTCCTTCTCGCCTGTCTCGCGGTCCCCCTGCTCCAGCCGGCCCACCGGCGCCCGGCCCTCCTGGCCGCGAGCCTCGCGCTGTTCCTCGTGTGGTGGGTCACGGCCCCGCTGGCCCGTTACCTGCTCCCCGCCCTCGCGGTGGCGAGCGCCGCCGTGGCGGGACCGGCCGCGGGCGTCCACCGCCCCGCGGGCTGGCGCCGGCCCGGCGCGCGGCTGACGGCGCTGGGGTGCCTGGGCTGTCTGCTCTGCGGCGTCAAGGCCATCGAATTCGGCACGGGGGCGTATGACCCGGCCCTCGGAAGAATCACCGGGCGCGACTACCGCGGCCTGTACCTCCGGAACCAGTTGGTGCCGGCGCTGGAGGCGCTCACACGCCGCGTGCCGCGGACGGGGCGCGCCTACCTGCTCGGCAACCTGTACGCCCACGGGCTCGACCGCCGGGCCTGGTTTGAGTTCCTCTACATCCGGCCGCCGCTTTACTGGTGGGTGCACGACGCGGCGGATGCCGACCGCATCCGCGTGCGTGCACGCCAGGCGGCGCTGACCCACGTGGCGTGGCTCCCGATCGGCGCCCTGCACATCCTGGGCGAGCGCCCGGAACTGTCCGGCTGGACTCCGCGGTCGCTCGCCGCCTGGCGGACCTTCTGGGCGGCCCATGCCCGGCCCGAGGAACAGGTCGGCCCCTGGACGATCTATGCGTTGGTCGCCCACCCGCAGGCCGCGCCGCCCCCAGCGGGGGACACGCCCGGCACCGAGGCCGTCTTCGGCCCGGCCCGGCTGGCGGCCGAGCGGATGGCGCCCGGTCCCGCCGCCCCGTAATGTTCCGTCGCTGGGCCCGCCTCTCCCTGCTCGCCCTGCCCTTCGTCGCAGGCCTGGCCTGTTCGCCGCGCCTCACCATGGAACAGTTCGAACTTCCCAAGCACGCCGCGCTCTGCCTGCTCCTGCCCGGCCTGCTGGCCGGGGGCGCGGCGGCGCTGGCCGGTCGCTCCCCCCCCCTGCTGGCCCTCCTGGGAGTCATGGCCGCCGCGGCCCTGCGGTCGCCGCGCCCCGCGGCCGCCTGGCTGGGCGACTACGAGAACCTCGACGGCATGGTGACCTGGGGCCTGGCGGCCGCCTGCTTCCTGGCGGGCGCCGCCGCCGCGCCCGGCAATCGCCGCCGGTTTCGGGTGGCCCTGCTCGCGGCCACCGCGGGCTCGGCCACCTACGCACTCGCCCAGGCCGCCGGGCTGGACCCCTTTCGCGGCGAGTTGTTCCACCATGTCCGGGCGTTCGCGGGCAATCCCGACTTCCTCGCCCAGCAGATGGCGATGGCCCTTCCGGTCGCCGCCTGTGCCGCGTTGGGCGCGGGATGGGGCGCGGCCCTTTCGGCCGTGGTCGGGCTGGCCGCCGCCTTCGTGCTGGGCCTCACTGCCTCCCGGGGCGGCGCGGTGGCAGCGATAACCGGGCTGGCCGTCGTCGGGTGGCTCACCCGGGACCGGTGGCGCCCCCGGCGCGGCGCCGTGATGCTGGCGGGCGCGGCCTTCCTGCTGGCCCTGGCCGGCGCCGAAGTCTTGCTCCCCTCCGAACTTTCCCTGCGTGCCCGGGTTGCGGACCTGCACGCGAGCGGCGGGTTTGCCCGGGCCCGCGGCCGGCTCTGGCTCGGGGTGGCGCGGGTGGCGGCCGAACGGCCCGTGCTCGGCTGGGGACCGGAGGGCCTGCGTGACGTCTTCCTGCGCACGGCGCCGCCGGGGTGGGCCGACGCCGAGGGATTGGGGGTGACC
>JAHFSL010000522.1 GCA_023265785.1 Candidatus Coatesiibacteriota bacterium
GGACGGTTTCAAGAAACCAGGAGTCTGACATGGCCAAAATCGCGTTTCTCGGAACCGGCGTGATGGGAGGGCCGATGGCCGGGCACCTGCTGGCCGCCGGCCATTCCGTGGCGGTCTGGAACCGGACGCGGGCCAAGGCCGTGGTCGCCGCGGGAACCGGGGGCCGGGTGGCGGTCTCGCCGGCCGATGCGGCGCGGGGGGCGGTGTGCATCTTCCTGTGCGTGGGGGATACGCCGGATGTCACAACCGTCCTGTTCGGGCCCGAGGGGGTCGCGGGCGGGCTGGAGCGCAACGCCCTGGTGGTGGATTGCACCACGATCGCACCGGCCGCCGAGGTTGAGCATGCGGCCCGGATCGCTGCGGCGGGCGGCCGGTACCTTGATGCGCCGGTGACCGGGGGCCAGAAGGGCGCCCTGGAGGCCACGCTCTCGTTCATTGTCGGCGGTGAGGCCGCGGACCTGGAACGGGCCCGGCCGTTCCTGCTGGCCATGGGCAAGCGCATTTTTCATGCCGGGCCGGTGGGGAGCGGGCAGAAGCTCAAGATGGTCAACCAGCTCGTGTGCGCCCTCCACCTCGTCGCGCTCTGCGAAGCCCTGGCCTTGACCAGGGCGCTGAAGCTGGACACGACTCAGGCCCACGCACTCCTCACCTCGGGGGCCGCCCGGTCCTGGGCGCTGGATATCTACGGCGAAAAGCTTCTCCATGACGATTTCGCCCCGGGCTTCTTCCTCAAGTGGCAGGCCAAGGACATCCGCATCGCCACCGAGGCGGCCCGGGAATTGGGGATCGCGCTGCCCGGGCTGGACCTCACCCACGATCGCCTCCAGGCCGCAGTCAAGGCGGGGCTGGGCGACGAGGGCGTCCAGGCGCTCTCCAAGATGTATACCCCCTGACGGATCGCTTCAGGGCAGGGTTGACGCGCTGAAGGTTGCCTCCGTGCCGCCGGCCAGCAGGGGTGATCCCCGGCCGGTGAGCCAGTCGGTCAAGCCGATTCGGACCATGGCCGTGCGGATCCACGTCTCGGCCGGGACGGGGTCGCACGGGTCCCGGACCCGGTCACCCGGCCGCCACATTCCTGTCGGGCGCACGCCGTAGGCCGGATCATGGTCGAGAATGGCCAGCGTCCGGCCGGCCGCGTCCAGCAGGCGAACCCGGATGGTCCAGTCCCGGTCAGGGGTCCTGGTGCAGGTCCACCCGAGCACGAGGTGGGTTCCCGCGGCCGACCGCCGTACGCTGACGCCCACCAGACGCACGCCCGCTGAAAATTCTCCGGGCGGCGTCTCCCGCTGAGGCCCGGGTTGGTCCAGCCGCCAGTCCGGGGCCGGCCGGATGGGTGGGATCCGCCAGAGGGCGTAGTCGAGGCCATCCCCCTCCCGCCAGTCCAGGACCAGGGTGGCACGGCCCGGGTGGGCCGCCTGCCATCCCTCGAATGCGCGGAGCGTGCCCGGGCTGAAGAGCGAGTGCGCGGCCACAAGGTGGATCGGCCGGAACGGAAACCGGTGCCGGAGCGATGCCACCGCATCCGGCGTGCCCTCATAGAAGGCGATGGTGGCGTACCGGCCACCGGCGACCGCCATGTCGAGGCCTTCCCACTTGAGGTCGAGCGGAACGAGCAGGACGGCGGGGGGGCGGGACCGGGCCAGGGCCGTGGCCATGAATTCAAGCGCCCCACGGCGGGGGTACTCCGGGGCCCGGAACGGAGTGGCCACCCACTGGCGGACGGCGAGGGCGCCCACCAGCGCGGCGACGACCAGTCCCACCGCGGTGGGCGAGAGGCGGGAACGACGGGCCAGCCCGTGGCACACCCAGCCCAGGCCGCACCCCTGGAGGACACACCAGACCGGCAGGAGAAACGCCAGATAGCGCTCCCATTCCGGAATGGGGGTGAGTGCGAGGAGCAGAAGGTACCCGGCAAGCGCGCCGCCCAGCAGGGCCGCGCCCCGGCGGGTCCGCGCGTCCGCCAGCGCGAGGGCGCCCATGGGGATGGCCAGCAAGGGCGGGACCGCCGTGGCATGGGCGAGTGTGCGGATCCAGAACCAGAGGTCCGCCCCGGCGTGGGCGAGGTCCAGCCCGACCGGGTTCGGGCCGCCGCCGGGCCGCCAGGGCAGAAACGGATTCCGGTTGGCAAGCTCCCAGAGCACCAGGGGAGCCAGCCCAAGGCCGAGCCCGCGGAGCACACGGCGCAGGGGGAAGCGCCCCGGGGCGCCGCCGCCGCGCAGGCGGGGGCGCGCGGCAATGAGGATGACGGCAACCACGGCCAGCAGGCCGAACTGCTTGCACGCGGCAGCCGCCGCGGCCAGCCCACCGGCCCAGCCCCAGGCGCCGGCCCAGGCCGCCGCCAACGCGGCCGTGGTGGCGGCGCCCAGCCCGGCGTCGGTGAAGACGGAGTGGACATAGAACTCCCAGAACCAGGAGGTGCCCAGCAGGACCACGGCCAGCCACCCGGCCAGCGGGCCGGCGAGCCGGGCGCCCAGTGCGA
>JAHFSL010000523.1 GCA_023265785.1 Candidatus Coatesiibacteriota bacterium
CCGGGCCGCGATGGACGGGCGCGGGCCGGCCCGGCGAGAACACGGTCATCCTCATGCGGGTTTGTGCGCCGCCCGGTCGCGGCGGGCTCGCGCGGCCTTGTTCCTGGTGGCCGCCGCCACCTTTCCCGTCAGACGGCGCGGGGCGGTCGTGACCTCCTCGCGGGGCCGGATCGGCAGGGCCGGTTCGTCACCGGGCGTTCCGTTGACGGCCGCCCGCGTCTCCCCCGCGCCGAACCAGCGCGCCAGCCACCCGCGGTGCTCCACGGGTGGGGCAATGACCACGCGGCCCGGGGGAGGCGTCACAAACCCGGCCGCCGTGGCCGCGCGCTCAAGATTTTCGAGCTGGCCGGCCTGCGCCACCCGCCGTTCCAGGGCCTGGACCGCGCCGAGCGCCTCCGACCGCTGGGCGACCAGCCGTTCGATCTCCACCCCCGCGCCCAGCGACAGGTGGCGGACCCCCACGCACAGGAGGCCCCAGGCCACGCCGGCCGAAACCCAGACCCACCAGTCGTGCCGGGGACGCACCCCGTTGCCGCGGCCGCTCATGCCTTCACCGCCCCGCGCAGTTTCGCACTGCGGGCCCGGGGATTGGCGGCCGCCTCGTCCCCGCCCGCCGTCACGGGCTTGCGGGTCAGGACCGCCAGCCGGCGCAGGTGGCCGCACGCGCACCGGGCCACTTCGGGCGGACACAGGCAGTCACGGGCTTCGCGCGCCAGGAACCGCTTCACGATCCGGTCCTCCAGGGAATGGAAGGCGATGACGGCCAGCCGCCCGCCCGACCGGAGCGCGTCCAGCGCCTGCGGCAGGACGGCCTCCACGGCATCCAGCTCGCCGTTCACCGCGATGCGCAGGGCCTGGAAAGTGCGCGTGGCGGGGTGGATCCGTTCACGACCGGCGCCGGGGATGCAGGACGCCACGACCCGGGCCAGGTCGGCGGTGGTCCGGATCGCGGCGCGGTCGGCGACCAGCCGGCGCGCGATCCGCCGCGAGTGGCGCTCCTCGCCGAATGCAAAGATGATCCGCGCGAGCTCCCCCTCGGATGTCGTGCGCAGGAGCTCGGCCACCGTGACGGGCGCGTCCGGTCCCATGCGCATGTCCAGCGGCCCCTCGGCCTGGAAGCTGAACCCGCGCGCGGGCTCCCCCAGCTGGAACCCGGACGTGCCCAGGTCCAGCAGGACCGCGGCGGGGCCCGCCTCCCCGGTCTCACGGAGCACCCGCCCCAGGTCGATAAAGTTGGCCAGGACGACGCGGGCCCGCGACCCGAACGGGGCCAGTCGCGCCTCGGCGGCGGCCACCGCGACGGGATCCCGGTCCAGGCCGAGAACCCGCGCCGCCGGGGCGGCGCGGAGGATGGCCTCCGCATGTCCGCCGCCGCCCGCGGTCCCGTCCACCACGAGCCCGTCCAGGGCGGGCCCCAGCAGGGCGAGGACCTCGGCCACGAGCACCGGGGTGTGGGAGGGTCCGGGGGACGATCCCGCTCCCGCGGGGCCGGGATTCCCCTGTGCGACGACGACAGCTCCCAAGCGACCCTTACTTCGCGGTCGAAACGGCAAGCTCGAAGCTGGCCACGGCGTCCTCGACGGACGGGTAGATGTCGAAGAGGGACTGGGTGCCGGTCAGCGTCAGCAGGTTGGCCAGGTACGGGTTCGGCCCGGCCAGCTTGAGGTCGCCGTCACGCTGGCGGAACCGCTTCACATGGCCAACCAGCCACTTGAGCGCCTTGAGGCTGGTCCACTGCGCGCGGCGCAGGTTGAGCACGACGCGCACCTTGCCCTGGTCCAGCATGGCGCCGACCACGCCGTTGAATTCCTCCGCGGCCCGTTCGGCGAATTCCCCATCCACTTCCACCACGACCGTGTCCCCGGCGTCCCGTACCGCGATCATGCAGCCTCCTTGTCGCAAGTTGCTGTTCCCTGGTCCCGATTCCTCACAGGTCGAGTTCACGCGCGTCGGCCACGAGCGATTCGCGGCCCTCACGGATATAGGCGCGCCATGCGGCGCGATCCCAGATTTCCACGGCGTCCCCGCGGCCGGCCAGCGTCACCTCCCGGCCGATGCCCGCGAACCCGCGCAGTTTCGGCGGCACGAGCGCCCGTCCCTGCTCGTCCATGTGGCAGTCGAACGCCTCGGACAGGATGAAGCGGCGGACCCGCTCGGCCTTCTCGTCCGTGCGCCGCAGGGCGTTCAGCCGGTCCACGAACTGCCGCCAGGTCGCCGGCGGCATGAGCACGATGTTCCGGCTGTCCAGGGCCAGCGAGAACGTGGGCGCCCCGCCGTGCATGAGCTGTTCGCGGAGTGGCACGGGCAGGGTGAGGCGCCCCTTCACGTCGAGCAGGTGCTCGTACGTGCCCTTGAGATCCACCCGCTGGTCATCCATTCGACTCTGGTCCACTTTGCTCCACAGGCCCCCATGGTAGGGCCGAGTCAGGTGAATGTCAACCTGATTTCACGCGTTTTTTGACCTGTCAAGACCCC
>JAHFSL010000115.1 GCA_023265785.1 Candidatus Coatesiibacteriota bacterium
TCAACAAGAAGACCGTGTTCGAACTGCTCGCCATCCAGTACACCGGCCTGGGCTGGGCCACGGTCGGCGGGGTTTCCCAAACCATCGGGTGCCTGCTGGGCGATTGCCTGGGCGGGTTTCCCGGCAATGCGTCCTGCACGCTGGGGTCCGGCGCCATTCCCGGCGGCGCGGGGAGCCTGGCGGGCTGCAAGGTGGAGCGGATTCCCGCCAAGTACGACCCGCCCCACGGCGCGTACGGCGACCTGACCGGATTCTGCCCGATCTTCCCGGCCAACTTCATCTACAAGGTCACGTCGAATTCGCCGGTGCTCTGGCAGATGCTGACGCACATCGCCGCGCACGACGAGGACAACCACACCTACTGCCCGTCCACCACGCTGTCCTACGCCGGGTTCATGCACTATGTCTGGAAGCGGCAGAACGGTCCGGGCGACCCGGGGCCGCCGGGAAACGGCGACAGCCTGTCGCTGATCAACACGAGCCTGAATTCGAGCGGGACGTATGACGGCACGCTCGACACCACGGTCTACATCTTCCGGTTCAATTACGGGACCCTCCAGTGGGATTACTGGGAGTCATGGGACCTGGCACCGGAAAGTCAGGGGTATGCCTGGGGCACGGACACCGGGGAGGAGGGTCCGTACCGGACTCTGTCCTCGCAGTCTGAATTAATCATCAATCAGGGAATGCTCTGCAACCCGCAGTTGAACCAGGGCGGCCACTCCGACAACGAGAACGCCTATATGCCGTGCCGGGAGACCGGCAATACCGTCAGCATCCCGGGGAATACGGCTAACTTCTACGGAATCACCCAGGGGGCGGCTCAGGTGAACAAGGCCATCATCGGCAACCTCGGAGCCACCGATGCCGTCTACCGGATCTGGCGATACCAGCCCAACAACCTGGTCGTCGTCAACCCGATGCCGGCCTGGCTGAACGACACCATCGGCACCTGGGTGCTGAAGGCCACGCACACGGTGCCCCAGGGGATGGCCGCCGCGATGAATCCACGCGTCTATCCCCGTGATGGCGCGTTCTTCGACCAGGCCAACACGCTGGTCCTCAGCAAGATTGAGCTCATCTCCGGCGGGCCGATCCAGATCCTGCACGGCATCCGGGTCTACTCCCTGTGGTCCGGCGGGTCCGTCATGCATCCGGCCAACGGCCAGCAGGCCGGGCAGGAATACTGGCTCCACCACTACACCGATGAGATCGGAAAATCCACCTGCCCGGAGGGGACGCTCTACATGGACGTCTTCTGCCCCAAGACGGGGATGGCCGTTCAACTCATCTCGGAAAACGGGTACAGCGCCACCTACACCACGACGGGACCGGACCAGTGCGTGGCCTTCACGCAGTTCACTCCACCCGCCACCAAGCGCAACTACCGGATGCAGGTCCTGCCCAACCCGTCCCAGGGCAACGTCATATGCCAATTCATCCAGTGCTCACCGTCTGAAAAGGGGTTCACGGCACCGTTCCTCCAGCAGGGGGTGCATTACGAAATCATCGCGCCACCGGTCGTTTTCGTCGGCCAGAGTTTCTGGATAACCGTGATCGTGAAAGACACCGGAGGCGGCACCAAGACGGACTATTGCGGCACGTCCTCGTTCACTTCGACCGATCCAGGGGCCAAGATCGAGGCGAATCCCATGGACGGCTACAACTTCACCTGGCAGTCCAGCATCGTGCCCTGCAATGGCGGGTCACCCATGAACGGCATCCGGCTGTTCTTCAATGTGTCCATGACCCGGCTGGGGATGCAGACGATCGTGGCTTCCGATACGACGGATGGTTCGATCGCGGGACTCACCGCGGTGATGGTGGTGGCGACGGACATTCGGTTGACCAAGACCCCGAAGCTGACCGTCGGGGCCTCGGGCGACACCGTGCAGTTCCGCGTGTGCTGGAGCAACTATTCCGGCGCCTCGGCCTTCACCTTTGTGATCTCGGACGCCATCCCGGTCGGGACGGTATTCCTGCCGGAGGCCGGGACGGCAGCCTTCGACTGCGGGAACACGAAGGGCGTCGCCCCGATCCCCTCCTATTCCACCGCGTCCTCCGTCACCGTCCCGGCCACGTTTACGGAGGCCAATCCGACAGCCGCCAGCCGATGGCTCCGGTGGACGGTTCCCCAGATCGGCGTCAACACCAGCGGGTGCATTTGTTATAAGGTGACTGTGAATTGAGGTGACACCGAAGTGAAGTTTCGCCGCCGGGTCATGCTCCTGCTCTTCGCAGGGTGGACTAGTCCCGGGCGGGCGGATTTTGCCGTGATGGACTCCTGGATGAACGGGTCGGGAACGGGGGGCTTGAGCACCAACGGCAACCTCTTCCCCAACTGGCGGTCCGTCTACGCGGGCTCGTTCGATATCTGGCTGACGGACGGAAGCGGGGATGCGAGCGGGACCGGCACCGAGCGGATCACCGCGCTGACCGTGGTGAATTTCGGGACGGCCGGGTCCGGCGACCTGACCAATGTCCAGTTCAAGATCCGGTGCTCCTCGCAGGCGGGGGTCCTGACGCCGATGACCTACGCGGGGGTCTACCTGGAGGACACCGGGTCCTATCCGGCCTGGACCTGGGCGGGGTCGTCGGTCGACCTGAACGGGTGCGCCGACTTGTGCGGCACGCCGCCGTGCGGCGGGTATTTTTCCATCGACATTTACGTGGACATCACGCCCTGCCCGACCGACCAGGCGACTGTCAACATGGGTTTCCCCACCCACCTGGCCTATGATCCCGTCTGGTGGGGATCCATCTACGACAATCAGGGTTCCGTCGTGCCGTGGTACGACATGTGGAACAACGACTCGCCGCTGGTGATCAACTATGTCCTGAAGGATGGGCCCGGATATGCCGCCCCGGGCGATACGATCACCTACACCGTGTTCTACGGCCGGACCGGGGCGTCCCCGCTCACCAATATCGTCATCACCGACACGATGCCCCCCTACACCCACTATGTCACCGGGTCGGCGGCGCCCGGGGCGGATGCCGGGTGGGACCCCGACTGGGGACCGCCGGCGCGCCTGCGCTGGACCCTGCCCGGGGGCGCCGTGACCGGGGGTCCCACCTCCTTCCTCACCTTCTCCCTGACCGTGGACTGGGGCAACGGGGAGGTCTTCGAGCCCGGATCCGGCGATGTCGCGGCGCCGGAGAACCTCCGGCTGGACAACCGGGCGGCGGTCAACTGGATCGGGACGACCTGCGCGGCCCAGACGCGGTCCTCCCTCCCGGCCCGGACCACGGTGCGCCGGTACCTCTTCTGGATGCTGGGCGACAACGACATCCTGTTCGCCGGCAAGGTCGGGCTCCCCGACGATGAAATGATCTATTCCATCTTCGTCAAGAACATGTCCGCCTCCAAGACCTGGTGGGATGCCCAGATCTGGGACACCGTGCCGGCAGAACTCGACCCGTGGAGCGGCGGCTACGGCTTCGACGATCCCTGCGCGGGCTGGACCATGACGCCCTCCGGCTGTGCCGCGGCCTCGCCCGGCAGGATCGTGGCGGGCGCGACGACGAAACTCACCTGGAAACTTGACATGCCCCCGGACATGACGCTGACCCTGCGCTGGAAGGCCCGGGTCCGACAGACGGTGACGGCCGGAGCCACGGCCTCAAACCATGTCTCCATCCTGGAGTTGGGCCGGGCGGGCATCGTGGACGGAACGGGATTCGCCGGGACGCCGCGCGAGTTCATCCAGGATGCGCTCATCATCCTGCGCACGACCTACTTTGCCTACGGCGCCTACGGCTACCAGTGCACGGGAAGCCAGAAGTCCACCACCGGGGAGGCGTTCCATGCCCACTTCTTCCCGCTCAACAAGATGACCAATTTCGCCCTGTACAAGCAGGAACATGTCGATGATGTGTACGCGAACGATGGCGGGGTCAGCCCGCCGATTGCCGTCTTTGCGGGCACCTGCGTGGGGGGATTCGCGGACGGGGGCTGGCCGGGATGCAAGGTCGAACGGGCCCCCGCGTGCTACTGGCCCGTGGCCTACGACAACACCTTTCCCGTCGGCGGGGTGTATCCGGTCCACTTCCTGTACAAGGTCGTGTCCAACGCGCCGTTCGCGTGGGAACTGCTGAACAATTCCACGGACAACACCGAGGACCGGTGGGGGTTCGCACCCGGGTCGAGCCTGACCTTCAGCGCGCGGATTCACTACGCCTTCATGCAGATCACCTTCCCCGGGGGGGTGCAGGCCGACGAATTCTTCGCGATCAATCCCAGCGACACCACGGCGACGACGGAATTCCTCTTCCGGTGGAATCCGGTCTCGCTCGACTGGGACTTCATGGCGACGGGGGAACTGGATCCGGGCACGATCTGGCGCAACGACACGGCCTATTCCTTCAACCAGGGCACGCCCGCCTATGTGTGGGATGAACAGGCCTACCGGCTGGTCTCCTCCACCACGAACACCCTCGTGTGGCGCGAGCTTTGGGCCAATGGGGATTCCGTCCGGGGACTCATGGCGCCCACGAGCGAAACCGGCCTGCTGGCCTCGGACACCGCGACGCCGGGGACCTTCTACTGCTTCCCCTTCCGCCAGAACCTGGACAATTGTGACGCGAATATCGCGGTCACCAACATTGGGGCCGTGAACTGCAAGTACCAGATGGAGCGGTACGATCCCGTCGGATCCATGTACGCGACCGCCCCTTCCGGTTCGTGGACGAATATCGAGACCAATACCGTGCCCGCCGGCGCCGCCAATGTCCTGAATCCCCAGGTGTACGGAAACGGGTACATCAACACGGTGCTCCCGACCACGTTCGGCAACCCGACGCCGCACTGGTTCGTCCGGGTGATCCAGCTCACAACCGGGGCCAACCTGGAAGTGATGGCGGGCGTGGACCTCACCGGTGCCTATTCCTCCGACGGGATCCTGAATGACGTGACGGGCAAGAAATCCGGGAACAATTTCTGGTATCCACAAACCCAGGGCACCTTCACCGCGAGCAAGGCGTGCCTCGGCACGAACATCAACGAAAACTACTCTCTCGATGTCTTTTGCCCCGCCAAGGGCATGGCCCCGCGGCTCCAGTCGTACCAGTACCTGCCGGGATACGACGCCACCTACACCACGAACGGGCCCGATGAGTGCGTTTCCTTCCGCATGCTGACCGGATTCACCACCGACTTCAAGCGGAACTGGCGGGTGCTCGTGGGCGGCACCCCCGAGGACGCCGTGGTGCAGTTCATCTCGGCGGAGATCACCGAGAAGTACTACACGATGCCCTTCGTGTCGCAGGGGACCTTCTACACCATCATCGCCCCCCCGGTGGTGTTCACGGGCCAATCGTTCTGGCTGACCGTGATCGTGACCACCCAGGGGGGGAACACCAAATTGGACTATTGCGGCACGTCCTCGTTCTCCTCGACGGATCCATCGGCCAAGATGGAGAATGCCCCCATGGACGGCTACAACTTCACCTGGTCAAGCGCCGCCGGGGGGTGCGGCTCCTCGCCGTTCAACAATGGCGTCCGCGTCTTCATCAATGTCACCTTCAATGTGCTCGGCCTCCAGACCCTCGTGGCAAATGACACGACGGACGGGTCCATTACGGGACTCACCACCATCATGGTCGTGGGTGCCGATGTCAAGCTCACCAAGGAACCCCGGCTGACCGTCGGCGCCTCGGGCGACACGGTCCAGTTCCGAATTTGTTGGAGCAATTATTCCTCGGCGTCCGCGATGACCTTCGTGATCACGGATGCGATCCCGCGGGGGACGGCGTTCGTGCCCGAGGCGGGCACGGCGGCGTTCAATTGCGGGAACACCCTGGGGCTGGCCGCGGCGGTGGCCTACTCCACGGCCACCTCCACCACCCCACCCGCCGCCTTCACCGAGGCCAACCCGGTCGCCGGGACCCGGTGGCTTCGCTGGACCCTTCCGATGGCCGGGGTCAATACCACCGGTTGCATTTGTTATCGGGTTACGGTGAACTGAGTCTCACCATGTCCGGGTTGTGCGTTACGAGCGTCATGTTGCCCCGCTGGGAGCTGGATGAGACCTTCGATCACCTCGCGTCCTGCGGGTATCGCGGGATCGAACTGCGGGTCCGCCCGAATCCTGATAACCCCGCCGAGGAGCCTTCCTTCTGGGGCCGCCATGTGGCGGATGTCAGTCCGGCCAATGTCATGGCGAACGCCCCGCGGATCCTGGCGGCCGCCCGCCGGACCGGGATCGCCGTGGTCGCGCTCTCGCCCCGCGTCGCCCCGACCGACGGCCCGGGGTTGGAGGCGCTTTGCCGGGCCGCGGTGGCGATGGCGCCGGGTGCCCCGCCGATGATTCGGGTGGATCCGGCCCGGTATGACCGTGACAAGCCCTATGCCCCACAGGTGGACGCGGTCCGGCGGGCATTCGCCGGGGCGGTTGCGGTGGTCAGGCCGTTCGGGATCAAGATCCTGTATGAAATACATACGGGCACGGTGGCGATGAGCGCGACCCGGGCGGCCACGCTCCTGGACGGGCTGGACCCCTCCCGGATCGGGGCCATCTACGACATTCCCAACATGGCCCGGGTCGGACTCGAAGATACGAGGCAGGGCATGGAGGCGCTGGGGCCCTACCTGGCGCACTGCCACATCGGGGGCTCTCGCCCGGTTCGTGCGGCGGGTGAGACCGCAACCTGGAAGTGGGAGTTCTGCTCCCTCATGGAGGGCATCGCGGACATTCCGGCAATCCTGGCCGACCTCCGTCATGTGGGGTATGCGGGATGGCTCTCACTCGAGGATTTCTCACCGGGGGACGATCGGGACAAGATCAGCTCGCAAGGCGCGTGGCTGCGTGCGTTGGGCGCGGGGGGCTGACCGGACCGTATACTGGGTTCCCCATGGCGGTCTTTCCCCCCGAATCCCTCCTCGGCCGCTACCACGCCTGGGGCCGCGCCTGGGGTGACCGCCAATATGATCCGGCGGCGCGACTTCTCCTGTATCCCTCCACGGCGCGGGACGGGAGTCCCCCCACCGATCACATGACCCGCGACTCCCTGTACTATGCCCGGGTCCTGCTGGACGGCCGGGCCGAGGAGGACACGGGTAAGGCGACCGGAATCATCGAGGCCGTGCTCGCGACCCAGGTCACCCGGGAGGGGAGTCCGGTGCGCGGCAATTTCCCGTGGGCGGCGGAAGCACCGGAGGAAAAGATCTGGGACCCCAATTGGGCTTGCTTTCACGCCCAGACCATCCTGGAAATCCTGCACTGGCATGCCCCGCGCCTGCCTGACGGCACCGTGGGTCGGCTGGAGCGGGCCCTGGCACTCTGTGCCGCCCACGACCTGGCCCGGTGGGTGTCGCCGGCCTACTCCAACATCGGCCTGCTGACGATCGTGAGCCTGGCGGTGGGCGGTGACTGGTTGCGTGATGCCGCGCTCGCGGCGGCCGGGCGGGATAAGCTCCGGGAACTTCACGAGTGGGTGCGGGTCACGCAGGCCTTCGATGAGTACA
>JAHFSL010000524.1 GCA_023265785.1 Candidatus Coatesiibacteriota bacterium
GTGGCGAATACCGCCTCGTCACCGGTTCCTCCACTTCCGGGAGCCTATCGAATCGTCGTGACCAACACGGGGTCCTCCACGCTCACTGCGTTGACGGTGACCGACACGGTCTCGCCGGTGATCACGGGCGCCGCTGCGGTGTCACCGCCGGGTTGGCCGGCGGCCCTCGTCACCAGCGTGGCGGGCGGGACCCGGTTCGTGTGGAGCGGAGGGCCCAGTCTGCTGCCGGGGATCACGCTGACCTTCACCATTACTGGGATTCCGGGCGTGGTGTGCACGGCCACCAGCGTCTCGAACACCGCCTTCGTCGCGGGTCGGAGCGACTGCGCCGCGGTCACCGGCTTCTCCAACCCGGCCGAGTTTGTGGTGGCACCCGCGGTGGTGGCCTTTACGGTCCAGAAGACGCTGGTGACGGCGCCGGCCGTCGTGGGCGGAATCGTTTCCTGGCGGATTGACATCGCGAACACCGGTACCGCCACCCTCCAGAACGCCCTCATCGTGGACACGATTGCCCCCGCGCTGGTGTCGGTCACGGTGTACGGAAACAACGGGGCGGTCGTCACGGCGGGACCGTCGGGTTCCGTTTACGCCTGGTCGGCGGCGGGCATCAATTTCGGGCCGGGGCAGATCTTCACGTTCACGATCACCGGCTGGGTGCAGGCGGTCTGCGCCGCGGTGGACATCTCCAACACGGTCTATGTCCGGCTGACCGACAACTGCGGGGCATCCGCGGAGCACGCCGCCAGCGGCGGCCGGTTCACCGTGTCCCCGCCGGTCCCCGCGTACACCGTCCAGAAGACGCTGATGACCCCGGCCCCGGGAATCGGGGATGTCGTCGTCTGGCGGGTCATGCTGGCGAATACGGGCAGCGCCACCCTCCAGGACTTCACCCTGGTGGACACGCTGTCCGCCGCGATTACGGCCGTTTCGGCCGGCCCGTTCCCGGAACTGGCCGTCGCCCAGGGGGCCACGGGTACCATCTACACCTGGGCGCTCGGCTCCCAGAATGTGCCGCCGGGCTGGTCATTCACATTTTCCATCACCGGCCAGGTGTCGTCGGTCTGTGCCTCCACGCTCGTGTCCAACACCCTCTACATGATGGTGTCGGACGATTGCGGCGTGGTCACCACGGCCAGTTCGGCCTCCGACCAATTCACCGTCCAGCCCGCTGTGGCGGGCGTCGCGGCGGTGCGCACCCAGCTCCAGGCGTCTCCCCAGACGGGGAATGCCGTTACCTACCGGATTGATGTGACCAATACGGGCACGGCGACCCTGACCGGGCTGACCCTGACCGACACGGTCTCGCCCGTCATCATGAGCGCCACGGCCAGCGAACCAGGCGGATTCCCCACACCGGTCGTGGTGGGCGGTGCCTCGGTAACCCGATACTCCTGGTCGGGCGCCCTGGTCATGGTGCCCAATCGGACATACTCCTTCACGATCACGGGGACGGTGGGGGCGGTGTGCGCCCCGACCTCGCTGGCCGGGGTGACCTATGTAACCGGGAACACCACCTGCGCGAGCGGCGCTGGCGCGGTCTTCTCCAACTCCACGGGCTCGACCGTCAACCCGCCCGCGCTCGACTACGCGGTGAAAACCATCCAGGTGGCTCCCGCCATCGGGATCGGGGCATCCGTGACCTACCAGATCATCGTGACGAACACCGGCGGCGCCACGATTTCCGGGATGATCATCACCGACACGGTGCCCAATGAGGTGGTCGTGACCTCCACCGACAGGCCGGCGGCCATGCCAGCCGCCGTGGTGACCGGGGTCGGCGCGAACGGAACCCGCTACGAGTGGTCGAGCGCCGCCATCACGCTCAATCCCGCCCAGTCGTACACCTTCTCCATCACGGGCCGCTTCGGCGTCGTGTGCGCCGCCACCACCGTCTCGAACACGGCCTTCGTTGAGGTACTGTCCACGTGCGGGATCGGCGCCAGCGTCCTGACCAACTCGGTGGCGGCGGTCGTCCAGCCCGCCACCACCAGCCTGGTGGCCTTCAAGACCCAGTCGCCCGCGTCCCCGGCGGTTGGGGCCACGGTTACCTATCGGATCGATATCCGGAACTCCGGCGCGGCGACGCTGACCGGGCTGACCGTGACCGACACGGTTTCGCCTGTCCTGGCAGGGTTGGCGGGCGACCAGCCCGCCGGATTCGGCGGTGCGGTGCTGACGGGCGGTGCCTCGGCCACCCGGTTCGTCTGGAGCAATGCCGGGTTCCCCGTCCTGCCCGGCCAGACCTACACTTTTACGATCACCGGCGTGATCGGGCCGGTCTGCGTACCGACGGTGGTCACCAACACCGCGTATGTGACCGGCCTCAATGCCTGCGCGACGGTGGGCGTGCAGGCGGCAGGTTCCGGCGTCTTCACCGCCCAGCCGCTGGCGTTCAATATCGTGGCGGTCAACCAGCAGGTCGTGCCGGCCATCGGCATCGGCGCGCCCGTTACCTACCGGATCGTCGTTACCAA
>JAHFSL010000525.1 GCA_023265785.1 Candidatus Coatesiibacteriota bacterium
TGGGTTCATTTGCGCTCCACTACCTTCGGGACAAGGACCAGAGGGAGGTGGATTTTGCCGTCATCCGGGACGGGAAGCCGTGTATGCTTGTCGAGGTCAAGAAGGGAGACGAGCCGGTCGCTCCCGCCCTCCCGTATTTTCAGAGGGCGACCGGCGCCCCGCACGCCTTTCAGATTTCCACCGACGCGCCCTACCGCGATCTTGACGGCTTTCACGAACGCGCGCCGGTCAAACTCCCCGCGGTGACGCTGTTATCGCAATTCCTCTGATGCCGCCTGATCCTCGCGAGCGACGGCCGTGCCGGCTGGCCGCCGTGCGCGGGGCGGCGGTGCGGAGCCTCGAGGCGCTGGTGTTGGTGAACCGCCGCAGTCCCAGGTACCGGTCGTTTACCCGGTACTTGCGACCCTATCTGGACCACTTCGGCGTGCCCTACCGGGTCCATGAGGTCGGGAAAGGATCCGTGCCAATTGCGCTGGCCAGCCGGCCGCTGATTGTCGCGGGGCACCCGGCCCTCGCTCCGGTCGCCGCATCCGGAGCCCTGCGCGTGGGTGTCATGGAAGCGGTGCGGGCGGGCACGGGATTGGTGTCATTCGACCCGCACTGGCCCACCCTGTCACCGCGCGGGAAGCATTTGGAGGCGCGCGAGATTTCATTTCCAGCACCCCATTGGATCACCGCGGGCCGGGCCGAGGACCGGCTGGACCTGCCGGGGGCGCTTCACCTCGTCGCGTGCTTGCCGGGCCTGCCCATTGTCACCGCTGGGGGACGACCGCTCGTCACCGTGGCCCATGCGGGAGCGGGCCGGGTGGTCCGGTGGAGCCGGCTCGGCTGGGCCAACCCCGCCATCCTCGGACCCATGGCCGGGTTGGACGGTGTCCTCTGGCGATCGCTCGCGTGGGCCGCCCGTAAGCCGTTCGTCATGCGTGGCCTCCCGCCGCTGGTGACGATGCGGGTGGATGATGTCGCCGGAACCGGGAAACGATGGGGCCTCTCGCCGCTCTGGTGGGTGGAGGACGCGATCCGGCTGGGGCTGAAGCCGTGGCTGGGTCTCTTCACGCACAACACCTCCGATGCGGCGGTCCGGCAGATGCGGCCGTGGCTTCGGGCGGGTAAAGCCACCGCCTTTCCCCATGCGCTGGGCCGCCTGCGCGGTGATACCGGCCCCGATTTGCGGTGGGAATCCCGCGATCCCAAGCCCGTGGGTGATGGCCCTGATGGACTTGGCCGCACCGATGCCTTCATCTATTACCACCACGCCGGCCGCAAGCCCTGGCCCGATGGGGAAGCCCGGCGGCGGCTCGATCTGGCGGGGAATTGGTGGAAGGCCCGGGACCTTCCCATGTCAGAAGTATTCATCCCTCACTGGTACGAGGCCGGGCACAACACTCTGTTGCGGGTCCACCGATCCTGGAACGCAACGCTCACGAGCCTGATCAAAAAGCCCGAGGCTCCCCTGGCGCCGGGGACTCCGTGGTTGGCAGGAGGACCATTCCGGCGTGAGGGTTCGCTGGGGCCCGCCACGCCCCACGGCGGGAAGGACGGCGCGCTCGGCCGCCGTCCCACCTACTACGCGGACTTCGAAACTTTTTCGGGCAGGCGGTTCTTTAACTGCGCCACCGAAATCCGGGATGTGGCCGGGTATGAGTGGACTCCGGACGCCCATGTGGCCCAAACCGTGAATCGCGGTGTGCGGCAGGTGGCCCGGGCGCTCGACGCCATGGCGCTGGGGGTCCTGTTCACCCACGAAACCGACCACCTCTGGAAGATCCCGACAGCCAAGCTCCGCGCCGAACTGCGCGGGGTGGTGCAAGGACTGGCCGGCCGCGCCCCCCGGTTCGTGACGCTGGAAGAGGGCATCCGTGCGGTCCGCGCGACCCGCACCGCGCGCATCACCGCCGTCCACCATGACCCGGCCCGCGGGGCGGTGTCCGTTACCTTTACCGGCCACGCCGTCGATCCCACCTCGTTTATGCTCCTGACCGACAGCACCACCGGCCCCCGCGTCCGTCATGTCCCTGTCAGGATGTTCCACGGGCATCGCCTGGTCCGTGTCCGGGCGTCTGCCAATCAGACCTTGCAATATTGAATGTAAGGTTCAATAATACAAGATATGGAATATGTGGCGCGGATGGCCGAATCCAGGTTCAGGCGCATGCTACGGACCTTTCCCGCGGTCCTGCTCTACGGACCCCGCCAGTGCGGCAAAAGCACATTCGTTCGCCGCATGCTCCCCGGGTGGCGTCAGGTGGATCTGGAACGGCCCGCCGACCGGGCCCTGCTGGTCGCCGATCTTGAGGGATTCTTCGATCAACACGGCCGCCGGGTGGTCCTGGACGAAGCCCAGCGGCTTCCGGACCTCTTCCCGGTTCTGCGGTATGTCCTTGACCGGGAAAAAGCCAAGGGGAGATTCGTCCTGCTCGGGTCGGCGGGTCCGGGACTCCTGCGGTCGGCCTCCGAATCGCTGGCCGGGC
>JAHFSL010000526.1 GCA_023265785.1 Candidatus Coatesiibacteriota bacterium
CGGTGGGGGTGCGCCGGGGCATGGTCTTGGCCTTCGGCCGCCGCGTGACGGGGTGCCGGGCCACCCTCGCCGTGGCCGGCGGATTCGCCGCGGAGGTCGTGCTGGGGTCGCGGTCCACCGATCTCCGAAGCGGGTTCGGCGGCGTCCGGCTGGCAGCCGGAAATCTTCTGGCCGCTGCCGGCGCGCCGGGTCGGCCCCTCGCCGTCGACCTGGCGCAGCGCGCTGGTCCAATATATGGTTCCGAGTGGCGGATCATTCCGGGCCCCGAGGACGAGTGGTTCCCCGCCGGCAGTCTTGCCGTCCTGCTGGCCTCGTCCTTTCGCATCCATCCCGACTCGGACCGGACCGGGGTGCGGCTCGCCGGCCCGCCCGTGGCCCGCAAACCCGGCGACCTGCTCTCGGTCCCGGTCCGGCCGGGGCATCTCCAGGTGCCGCCGGACGGCCAGCCCGTGGCACTGGGGCCGGAGTGCGGCGCGCTCGGCGGCTATCCCCGGATCGGGTGCGTGATCGAGGCCGACCGGCCGCGGTTGGCCCAGGCGTTTCCGGGCGAGGCGGTCCGGCTCGTCACCATCTCGGTGGACGAAGCCCGCTGGCTCCTCTCCGGCCAGCGCGCCCTGCTCGCCGATCTCACGGCCTGATCAGGAGGTCGTGCCGTACAGCCGGCGCGAACCGGGCGCGGGTGCGTCCGCGGTCTCGAAGGAAACCCGCCAGGCGCCGGGGGAGGCGAGCGGCGGCAGGTCCAGGTGCAGGGCTGCGTCCCCAACGCGGGGGACGGCGTGCGCGACCGCACGGGCGGCGGGCGTCGCATCGGGCACCGACTCCGGGGTGAGGCGCAGGGTCCCGCCGGGAATCCCGCCGCCGCCGGCCGCGAGAAGCGTGACCCGGACCGGCTCGCCGGGAATGACGGAAGAGGCGGGCAGGGAGAGGCGGAGGGGCGGGAACGCCGGCGGCACGATTCCGGCGGGGACCGGCAGGAGGGCGGCCAGCATGACGCCAACCGCCGGATCCTCGACCAGGTCATCGTGGGAGCCGGCCAGCAGGTGCCGCTCGCTCCCGTCCGGTGCCGCGCTCCGGACCGGGACCCGGCCGTCTCCCGCCGCCGGGGAGTAGCCGGGTTCCAACCCGCCGGGCGCGAGGAGCCACCGGTCGAGCGTGGGTTGTTGGGTGCCGGCGAGGGCACAATACGCCGGGCCGTGTGCCGGGGTCGGTGCCGCCCAGTCATGCATGAGGGTGGCCCAGGCTGCGGCCGCGCCCGCCAGATGGGTGGAATCCAGCCGGAGCATCCGGGCCACGGCTGGCTGGGCATAGGGATCGAGGGCCTGGCGGTCCGCGCCCGGACGGCCCTGCCACAGGAACGGGTCGCCGGGCGGGGGCAGGAGATCGTAGGCCGCGGGGAACCGGGGATCGGCGGTCAGGGCACGCACCTTGGCGCCGTTCATAAACCCGAACCCGCGGGCGCCCAGGATCGGTGCCAGCACGGCCGGGGCGCCGCGGTGGGGCGTGCCGATCGTCACGAGGAGCCGCACCCCGGCGCGTCCCGGCCGGCCGGCGAAGGCCCGGTCCTCGAGCAGGTGGCGGGCGACCAGCCCGCCCAGGCTGTGGGCGATCAGGAAGAAGTCCGCCGGGTCCCGCGCGGTCTCCTTGTCCAGCCGGTCTGCCAGCGCGGCCGCTGACTGGGTCACCGACCGTCGCCAGTCGTAGGCGAAGGGCAGGAGCGTGCGCTGGCGGCCATCCGGCGTGAACCCGAGCGCCCGCAGGGTCGCGAGCAGGGGGGCGTAGGCGGCGACGCCAGCGAGGTCGGGGAGCACCCCGCCGGGGACCGCCGCATCGGACAGCAGCCGGGCGAACCGCCCTTCCGTCAGGCCGCCGACATATTCGGCGGGTGTGCCGGGCCACGCGGCCTGCCCGTCCACGGCCAGGGAACTCCCGCCGATGCCGGGGAGGACAACGGCCACCGCCCGCGCGCTCACCGCTTCCATGACTCCAGTTCGGCGAGGTAGTCTGCGGGGAAGCCCAGGTCGCGCGCGGCCGTGTGGACCCGGTCCATGTAATCCCCCACCGGCCGGCCCGGTTCGGACAGGGTGGAAACATACACCATGGCGCGTGCGACGGCGGGAGCGCCGACGATGGGCAGGATCCGCTTCTCGTAATGGCCGGCGGCGACGCCCTCGTATTCGTCGAGGGCGGTTTCATCCCGGGGGGTCAGGTTCCACAGCAGGCCGCGCACGACGGCCCCCGCCGCCGGGACCACGGTCGCGAACCCGCGCGTCATGATCCGGAACTGCCAGCCCACCAGCTGGGCGGGCCCCACGGCGCGCGAGGACCGGCACCGGCGGGCCATCTGGGCGAGGGACAGGTTCGAGCCATACGCGAAATACCGGGTCACGGGTCTATTATGGGCCGACCCCCGTGATCAAGTACCTCGGCTCCAAGCGCCTGCTGGTGGACCGGATCGTGCGCGCCGTGC
>JAHFSL010000527.1 GCA_023265785.1 Candidatus Coatesiibacteriota bacterium
AGGGACCGGGCGCCCAGTACAGCCCGACGAACCGGGCCGCAAACCACGCCGCCCAGCAGGCGGCCAGCGAAAACGCGGCGGCCCGGGCGGGTCCGCCCCCCGCCACCCAGGTGGCGACCGTTGCGGATCGCGGCGCGACCGCCGGCCCGGCCGGCCGTGGGGGAATCTTAATGGGCGGCCAACAGCTCCTCGATCCGGGCCACCAGCACCGGATCGAACGGGTCCGTCGAGGACGCGTACCGGGCGACGACCGTGCCGTGCCGGTCCACGAGGAACTTGGCGAAATTCCACTTGACCTCCCCGTCCACGCCGGCCGCGGTGGTCAGGTACCGGTAGAGGGGGTGAATGTCATCGCCCTTCACGCTGATCTTTCCGAACAGGGGAAACGAGACGCGGTAGTGCTCGGCACAGAAAGCCTTGATCTCCTCGTTGGTCCCCGGCTCCTGCGCCCCGAAATTATTGGCCGGGAAGGCCAGCAGGTCGAATCCACGGGCGTGGAATTTCTCGTACAGCGATTCCAGCGGCGTGTATTGCGGGGTAAATCCGCACTTGGAGGCGACATTGACCAGCAGGAGGACCCGGCCGCGGAAGTCGCCGAGCGACTTCGATGTCCCATCAATGTCAGGAAGGGTGAACTCGTACAGGGTTCCGGTGGTCATGGCAGCGGGGCCTCCTTGGGTCGACGGGGTGGAGTGGCGGGCCTCACGACAACCGCCGGCGGCCACCGCCACCACGAGGGGCAAGGCCGCGATCAGGTTCCTCATCCGGAGTTCATTATAATGATCCACCGTGCCTACCCCCGTGGCCCCGCCCTGCGCCATCGTCATCTTCGGCTCAACCGGGGACCTCACCCAGCGCAAACTGCTCCCCGCCCTCTTTGAACTGGCCCGGCACGGCCGGATGCCCGACCGGTGCGCCCTGGTGGGGTTCGCCCGGGGTGAGACGGACGATGCCGCGATGCGCGCCCGGATGCGGCAGGCCGCCGCGGAAGCCGTGGGCCCGGGTGGCCTGGACGGCGCCGCCTGGGAGCGGTTTTCCACCACCCTCCACGCCTGCCCGGGCGCCTATGACGACCCGGCCAGTTTCGCCCGGCTCAAGGCCACGCTGGACCGGCTTGATGTGGAACACGGAACCCAGGGCAACCGGCTCTTCTACCTGGCAATCCCGCCCTCCTCCTACGCCCCGGTTGTGCGCAACCTGGGGGCAGCGGGCCTCGTGCCCCGCGGCTCGGGCCGGGCCGCCACGGGCTGGACCCGGGTCATCATCGAGAAGCCCTTTGGCCACGACCTGGCCTCCGCCACCGCGCTCAACACCGAGATCAGCGGCGCGCTGTCCGAGGACCAGATCTACCGGATTGACCACTACCTGGGCAAGGAAACGGTCCAGAACATCATCGTCCTGCGCTTCGGCAACGGCATCTTCGAGCCGATCTGGAACCGGCGGTATGTGGACCGGGTCCAGATCACGATGGCGGAAACCATCGGCATCGGGTCGCGGGGCCGGTTTTACGAGGAGGCCGGGGCCATGCGCGACATCGTGCAGAACCACCTCCTGCAGGTCATGGCACTTGTGGCCATGGAGCCGCCGGTGTCCTTTGACGCCGACACGGTGCGGGACGAGAAGGCCAAGGTGTTCAAGGCGATCCGGCCGATTCCGCTCGAGGAGGTGGACCGCCACGCGGTGCGCGCACAATACGGCCCGGGGACCGTTGGCGGCGCGGCAGCCACGGGGTACCGCGGGGAGAGCAACGTGGCCCCGGACTCGGTGACCGAGACCTATGTCGCGCTCCGCCTCATGGTGGATTCCTGGCGGTGGGCAGGCGTCCCGTTCTACCTGCGCACCGGCAAGCGGATGCCCAAGACCCTGACCGAGGTGGCGATCCGGTTCACCCGCATTCCCCATCTCCTCTTCCGCGACCTGCCCGAGGAGCAACAACGCCCCAATGAACTGGTCCTACGGCTCCAGCCCGACGAGGGCATCTCGCTCTCCTTCGGGGCCAAGGTCCCTGGCGCGGACCTGGAAATCCGCCCGGTCACGATGGATTTCTCGTACGCCAAGTCCTTCGGCGCCGAACCCACCCCCGCCTACGAGCGGCTGATTCTCGACGCCATGAAGGGCGACGCCAGCCTGTTCATCCGCGCCGACGGCGTCCGGGAAACCTGGTCGGTGGTCCAGCCCATCCTCGATGCGTGGGCCGCCCGGGGCAAGGCGCCGATCCCCGTCTACCCGGCCGGCTCCTGGGGCCCGGCCGAGGCCGACGACCTCATGGCCCGCGACCACCGCCGCTGGCGCAACACCTAGGACGGGCCCCGGAGGCGCTTCGCCTCCTCGGCCAGTTTCACCGCCTCGTCGCACTTGGCGCGGGCGGACGCCAGGATGGCCTTGGCCTCCGCCTTACGGGCATCGGCCTCGGCATGGATCCGGACAGCTTCCGCCTTCGCGGCGGGCGTGGCTTCGAAGTC
>JAHFSL010000528.1 GCA_023265785.1 Candidatus Coatesiibacteriota bacterium
GGGGCGTCGTTGAGGAGATGGCACAGTCCCTGGACGAGGCCCGGGAGGAGTTGGCCCATGCGGTAGGCGAGCAGGTCAGGGCGATGCGTGACACCCTGCGGGATTTCGCGACCCGGGTCCGGGCGGCATCCCCCGTGCAGGTGCTGGCCCGCCAGCGCCAGTTGCTGGAACAGTTTGGTGCCCGGATCGCCGGCGGCGGGGTCCGCCGGGTGGCGGATGCCCGGCAGCTTTTGGCCGGGCTGGGCGGTAAGCTGGAGGCGCTGTCCCCGCTGGCAGTGTTGAACCGGGGCTATGCGATTGCCTTCGGCCTGCCCGATGGCCGCGTGCTGAAGGATGCGGCGGCGGTGATGCCTGGAAAAAAGATCAGGGTCCGGTTCGCGAAGGGAATGGTCAGGGCGGAAGTCGAGGAGGTCGAGTGAAGGACAAGGAAAAGGACCCGGAGATCAAGTTCGAGGCGGCGCTCGCGGAGCTCCGCGGCATCGTCGGCAAGTTGGAGGGCGGCGACCTGGAGCTGGACGACTCGCTCAAGTTGTTTGAGCGCGGGGTCACGTTGATCCGGGTCTGTTCGGGCCGTCTGGACGATGCGCAGCGGCGGGTGGATGTGGCACTGAAGGACAAGGGCGGCAAGCGCGTTCTGCGCGCACTCGAGGGCGAGGATGCCTCCGCGCCTGGGCCGGAGGACGAAGAGGACACATGACCGTCGGCCCGGAGCCCCGCCCCAATTCCGGCGGGGCAACGTCCCGAGTCCCGTCGGGGCTGGAGAGCTTCCTCAACACGCGGCGGCGGCTGGTCGACGAGGCCCTCGCCCGGGCGTTCGTGACCCCCGTGGGTCCTGCCGCCCGGCTGCACGAGGCGATGGAGTACAGCCTGAAGGCCGGCGGCAAACGCATCCGGCCCATCCTGGTGATCGCGGCGGCCGAGGCATGCGGGGCTCCCGCTGAACGGGTGCTCCCTGCGGCCCTGGCCATGGAGTTCCTCCACACCTATTCCCTCATCCATGATGACCTGCCGTGCATGGACAACGACGACCTGCGCCGGGGGAAACCGACCAATCACAAGGTGTATGGCGAAACGATCGCGGTGCTCGCCGGGGACGGACTGCAGGCCGAGGCCTTCCGGCTGATGGCCGAGAACGGCCGGGTCACGGGAGTTTCCCCGGCGGCGGCGGTTGAGGCGGCGCTGCTCTTTGCCGAGGCCGCCGGGCCGCGCGGGATGGTGGGTGGGCAGGCC
This sequence comes from Candidatus Coatesiibacteriota bacterium, assembly GCA_023265785.1. Taxonomy (GTDB): domain Bacteria; phylum Oederibacteriota; class CAKKQC01; order CAKKQC01; family CAKKQC01; genus JAHFSL01. The sequence continues at coordinate 1,231 of JAHFSL010000528.1, forward strand.
GTGGACTGGATGGCGGAAGGCCGGGAGGTGGGGGAATCCGATGTGGTGTTCATCCATGCCCACAAGACCGGCGCCCTGATCCGGGCCGCTGTGGTCTGCGGGGGAATCCTCGGCGGGGCCACTTCGGGACAGCGCGTGGCCCTGGAGGTGTACGGGGAGCGGCTCGGGCTCCTTTTCCAAATCGTGGATGACATCCTCAATGTGGAGGGCGATACCATGGCCATGGGGAAAGCCACGGGATCGGACCAGGTCCGGAAGAAGGCGACCTTTCCGGCGGTGGCGGGGCTTCCGGCGGCCAAGCGCCGCGCCGAATCGCTGTTGGGGGAGGCCCGGGCGGCCCTGCTGCCGTTCGGGGCGATGGGCGGGCCGCTTGGCGATCTGGCAGAATATGTGTTGACCCGGAAATCATGAACACTCCCACGGCCCTCCTCGATCGCGTGAACCAGCCTGCCGACCTCCTCCGCCTTTCCCCTGGGGAAATGACGACGCTGGCCGCGGAGATTCGCCAGGTGATCCTGGACACGGTCGCGGTCAACCAGGGTCACCTCTCCTCGAACCTCGGGGTGGTGGAGCTGACACTGGCCATGCACTACGTCTTTGAAAGCCCGCGGGACAAGATCCTCTGGGATGTCGGGCACCAGTGCTACGCCCACAAGCTGATCACCGGCCGGCGTGACCAATTCAAAACCCTGCGCAAACTGGGGGGGCTGTCAGGCTTTCCCAAGCAGAGCGAGAGTCCCCACGACTGGTTCCACACCGGCCACGCCGGGACCGCACTGTCCTCGGCCGTCGGGATGGCGGCGGCACGCGACCTCAAGGGCGAGGCCTACCAGGTGATCGCGGTGGTGGGGGATGGGTCGCTGCCCAACGGCATGGCCATGGAAGCCGTGAATCACATCGGACAGCTGAAGCCCGACCTGATCCTGGTCCTCAACGACAACGAGATGGCCATTTCCAAGACGGTGGGGGCGATGTCAGCGTATCTCAGCCGGATCATGACCGGATCTCTCTATCGCCGCCTCCGTGAGGGGGTGCGCGAATTCCTCGAGCGGTTCCGGACCGTCGGGCAGCCCATCGCCCAATTGGCCAAGCATATCGAGGAAGACATCAAGGGGTGGTGGGGGCCCGGCGTCCTGTTCGAGGAACTGGGGTTCCGTTACCTCGGCCCGTTTGACGGGAATGACATGCCGGGCATGATCGAGGTATTCCAGCGGGTCAAAACCCTGAAGG
>JAHFSL010000116.1 GCA_023265785.1 Candidatus Coatesiibacteriota bacterium
GAATTATATTTGACACGCCGCACCTGCGAACTCTACGGCAAGCACTACGGCATGTCCTGGCCCAACGAGGAGCACGAGTCAGCGCGGCAGATCCGGACCAGCCCGCTGTACGCCACGCTCCAGGCCCGGAACTGCGTCTTCGGCCAGAAGTTCGGCTGGGAGCGGCCCAACTGGTTCGCGCCCCCGGGCACCCCGGCCAAGGACGAGAATTCATTCGGGAAGCCTAACTGGTTCGACGCCGTGGCCGCCGAGCACCGGGCCATCCGGGAGGGGGTGGCGCTGATTGACATGACGTCCTTTTCCAAATTCGAGGTAAAGGGGGCGGGTGCCTTCGACCTCCTTCAGCGGCTGGCGGCGAACGATATCAACAAGCCCGCCGGGGCGTTGGTCTACACCCAACTCTGCAACGAGCGGGGCGGCATCGAGTGCGACCTGACCATCGGCCAGATGGCGGAGAACCACTACTATGTCGTCACGGGGACCGCGTTCGCGACCCATGACGGCGACTGGATCCGGCGCCACGCCCCCACGGATGGGTCGGTGACGATCACGGATATCACCGACACCCGGGCCGTCATCAACGTCTGCGGCCCGAAGTCCCGCGACCTCCTCACCACCCTGACCACGGCCGACCTCTCGCTGGCGGCCTTCCCGTTCGGCACCTGCCGGGAGATCGAGGTGGCGGGCGTGGCCCTGCGTGCCCTGCGCGTCACCTATGTGGGCGAGCTGGGCTGGGAATTGCACACCCCCGTGGCGGGGGCGCTGAAACTCTACGAGGTCCTCCGGAAAGCGGGCGAGCCGCTGGGCGTCGTGGACGCCGGGTACCGGGCCATCGAGTCCTGCCGGCTGGAAAAGGGCTACCGGTACTGGAGCGGCGACCTCACCCCGGACTACACCCCGTACGAGGCCGGGCTGGGGTTCTGCGTCCGGCTGGACAAGGGCGAATTCATCGGCCGCGCGGCGCTGGAGAAGCAGAAGCAGGAGGGCGTCAAGCAGAAACTCTGCACCTTCACCCTGCCGGGGTATGTCCCGCTCTTCGGAGGCGAAACCATCCTGCGGGACGGCAAGGTTCTGGGTGTCCTGACGGCCGGCGGGTATGGCCACACCCTCCAGACCTCCATCGCCTTCGGCTATCTGCCGGTGGCCGAGACTACGCAGACCGCCTTCACCATCGAGGCCTTCGGCGACGCCTACCCGGCGACCCGCGGCGCCGATGTGCTCCTCGACCCCAAGCGCACCCGCATCCTGATCTAGGGTGGGTCACCACCGCCGCGATTGACCGGTACATAAATATGGGTCTAGAATGGGTTCAGGGATGAAGCGCACGACGATTGAATTGCCTGACGCCCTGCTCACGGCGGCAAAGAAGCGGGCTGCCGATCTGGGGCGTCCCCTTCGTGAGCTGATCGAATCCGGCCTGCGGGCCCAGCTCGCGGGTCAAGGCCGGGCTCGCCCTGCCAAGGCGATCCGGTGGATTACGGTGGATGGTGGGTTGCCCGCCGGCCTGAATGTCGCCGACCGGCCCGCGATGTATCGGCGCCTGCGGCGGCCGGGGTGATCGCGCTCGACACCAACCTGCTGGTCTACGCACACCGCTCCCGGACACCGGAGCATGAGCGTGCCATTCGGGCAATGACCCGGGCTGCGATCTCGGAGAGGGGCTGGGGGATTGCCCTTCCGTGTCTGGCGGAATTCTGGGCGGTCGTGACCCACCCGGATTCGGTGGGTCGCCCTTCGAGGGCGGAGGAGGTTCAGTCCTTCATCGCGCAATTAACCGCAGCCGGCATGGCCATCTGGCTTCCCCAGTCGGGCTTCGACACGCGGCTGATGGAATCCGCAAGGAAGATGAAGATCGCCGGCGCCCGCATCTTCGATCTGCAGATCGGCCTGATCGCTGTGGAGGAGGGCGCCCATGAACTCTGGACGCACGATGCCGGATTTCAGGCGCCTCCCGGTTTGAAGTGTCGGGATCCTCTCTAAGGCTAGGAGACCTGCGCGGCGCCACCCGTTACCAAGGTTCCTGACGCCCAAGGCGTGCCCTGGACCCTCTGGACGAGCGGTCAGGTCATCACCCTTTCAAGGTGGTGATGGGGGAATCCTGAAAGGGTCAATGGCATGGACCGAATATGTCGGTCATTTGACCGAAGTTTTCGGTCACTGCGGCATTCTCCAGCAGGCTGAGCGAAAGGGTGGGGGAAAAATCCCCACCGGGCTGATCCCGGGCTCGACGGGGGGACCGGAGGGGGATGGCACCGGGCTTGCAACATCAAACCCTATGAGGAAACGTGGGGGGCACGGGGGTGGCGGGGGCGCGTTGCTCCTCCCGCTGGTACCTGAGAAAATGGCGGCCGTGCCGCACGAGCTGACCAGCGAACCGACGCAGGACGCCATGTTCCGCCTTCTCGTGGAACAGGTGTCGGATCTGGTGTGCGTGGTGGAGATGGACGGACGCCTGCGGTACATCAGCCAGTCGGTCGGGGTGACGGGATGGACCCCGGCGGACCTGGTCGGCCGGCGCATTGAAGAATTCATGCACCCGGAGGATGCCAAGCGGTCCCGCCGCCACCTGCAGGAGGCGGGCCAGCGCGAGGGGGCGACCGGCTCGGCGGAATTCCGGATCCGGTACCGGGACGGGTCGTACCACCGGTACGAGTTGAGCGGAAACAATCTGACGGACCACCCGGCCGTCCGGGGCATCGTGTGCATCGGGAGGAATCTGGGGGAGCGGCGCGGGCGCGCCGAGCGGGAGCGGCTGAAATTGGCCTCGCTCGTCGAGAGCAGTACCAACTTCATCGCCCTCGCCCACCCGGGGGACACCTACACCTGCTCGTACATCAACAACGCCGGGTTGGCGCTGGCCGGGCTGGCGGAGTCCCACACGGCCACCGGGGACTCCATCCTGAAGTTCATGCCGGAGGCCCTGCGGGAGATGGTGCGGACGGTGGTGCTCCCCACGGTCCTGCGTGCGGGCTCATGGGCGGGGGAACTGGCGATCCTGGACCGGCGCACCGGCGCCGAGGTGCCGGTGCTGTGCAACGCCTTCATCATCCAGGCCCCCGGGCGCCAGGAGCCCGTGGCGATCGCCCTCGTGGCACGCGACATCACGGACCGCAAGCGGGCGGAGGAAGGCGCGCACCAGCGCGAGCGGTACGCCGGGAAACTCCTGGCCAACGGCCAGGAGCGGTGCCTCGTCCTGAATACGGACGGGACCGTCAAGTACATCAGTCCGCTCCTGGAGGGCGAGGCCGGCGATGTGGCCGAGGAGCGGGTTGGCCTGGACGCCTTCAAGGATGTCCATCCGGACGACCTCGCCCGCGTGAAGGAGGCCTTCGCCCGGGGCATCCGCGAGTCTGACCGGTCGCATGTCATCGAATTCCGCCTGCGCCGCACCGACGGGAGCTGGCGGACGATGGAGGCGATCGGCCGGAACATGCTGGCCGACCCGGATGTCGCCGGCGTCGTCATCAATTACCGGGACATCATGGAGCGCAAGCAGGCCGAGGAGGAATTGCGGCAGGCCGGGGAGCGGGTGCGGCAGTCGCAGAAACTCGAGGCGGTCGGTCGGCTGGCGGCCGAGATGGCCCATTGGTTCAAGAACAAGCTGTATGTCATCAACGGGTACAGCGAGTCGGTGCTCAAGCGCCTGCCGCCCGGGGACGCCCTGCGGGAGGATGTGGAGGAGATCCGCAAGGCCGGGGAAGCGGCCGCGGAGATCACCCTCCAGTTGCTGGCGTTCGGCCGCGTTCAGGCCCTCCACCCGGTGGCGCTGGATCTCAACGCGATTCTGGCGGACCGGATGAAGCTCCTGCGCGACTTCATGGGGGCGATCAACGAATTGCGGCTGGTGCCCGGGAGCGGCCTGCCCCCGATTCGCGCCGACCGCGAGCGGCTCGATCAGGTGATCATGAACCTGGTGGGCAACGCCAAGGACGCCATGCCCGCCGGTGGCACCCTGACGCTGGCCACCGCGACCGTGTCCGGTGAGCCGGCGGGCCTGCCGCCCGGGCCCTGGGTGCGGCTGGTCGTCGCCGACACCGGTGTCGGGATGGACCCGGAGGCGTTGAGTCATGCGTTCGAGCCGTTCTGGACCACGAAGCCCACCGGCAAGGGAACCGGACTGGGGCTCTCCACGGTGTACGGCATCGTGGAACAAAGCGGCGGGCATGTGCGCGTCACCAGCGAGCCCGGGCGGGGCACCCGGTTCGAGGTGTACCTGCCCCCCGCCGAGCCCGAGGCGGCGGACCGGCACGCGGGCGTCTCCGCAACCGCGGCACCCGCGGGGCGGGAGACCATCCTGGTCGTCGAGGACGAAGAGGATGTGCGTCGGCTCACCCGCAAGACGCTGGCGGGGCACGGGTACACCGTGTTGGAGGCCGGGGACGGCGTGGATGCCCTGGCGGTCCTGGAGCGGGAGACGCGGCCGATCCACCTCCTTCTGACCGATGTCCGGATGCCCCGGATGGACGGGCGGGAACTGGCCACGCGGGCCCGGCGCCTCCGGCCCGGCCTGCGCATCGTCTTCATCTCCGCCTATCCCGACGCGCTCATCGGCCAGCACGGTGAACTGCCGCCGGCCACCGTCCTCCTGAACAAGACCATCAGCCAGGACCTGCTGGCGGTCAAGATCCGGGAGGTGCTCGATGGCGGGTGAGGCCGGAGTCGGCCGCCTGCTCGTCGTTGAAGACGAGCCGGCCCTCCTGAAACTCCTGGTCCGCGAATTGCGGGCCGATGGCCGGGAGGTTCTGGGCGCCGCTACCGGCGCCGCGGCGCGGCAGATGCTGGCGGAGTCCCGGCCGGAGGTGGTCCTGCTGGACCTGGGGCTTCCCGACGAAAACGGGCTCGCGGTGCTCGAGGAGGCGATCCGCCTAGACCCCGCCTGCCGCATCATCGTGCTGACGGGTCGGTCCGACCAGCACACGGTGGTCGAGGCGCTGAAACGTGGCGCCATGGACTATCTGGTCAAGCCGGCGAAACTCGCCGATCTGGCCGGGATGGCGGACAAGGCATTCCTGGAAGCGAGGCGGCGGCGGCAGGCCGGAGGCCCCACGCCGGGCGCGTCGGCCGGAGATGCGGAGAGCCGGGGACCCATTCTCGGGCGGTCGCCGGCGATGCTGGCGGTCTTCCAGATGATCGGCCGGCTGGCCCCTTCCGAGGTGCCCGTACTGGTCACGGGGGAGACCGGAACCGGCAAGGAATTGGTGGCCCGGTCCCTGCATGCCTACGGCCTGCGGCCGGACGGGCCCTTCGTGGCCGTCAACTGTGCGGCCATTCCCCGGGACCTGCTGGAAAGCGAGCTGTTCGGCCATGTGAAGGGCGCCTTCAGCGGGGCGGTGGCCGACCGGAAGGGCAAGTTCGAGGAAGCCAGCGGCGGCACGCTGTTTTTCGACGAAATCGGCGAACTGGACCCCGGCCTCCAGGCCAAGCTCCTGCGGGCCGTCCAGGAGCGTGAGATCGAGCCGGTCGGGTCTTCGAAGGCCCGCCAGGTGGGTGTCCGCATCGTGGCCGCGACCAATGCCGATCTGGGGGGAGCGGTGGAAGCCCGCCAGTTCCGGGCCGACCTGTACCACCGGCTCGCGGGGGCGGAGATTGCCCTCCCGCCCCTGCGGGAGCGCACGGGAGATGTCACGCTGCTGGCCGAGGCCTTTCTGGCCGGCGGGGCCGGCATTACACCGGAGGCGCTGGCCATCCTGGCCGCCCATTCGTGGCCCGGCAATGTGCGCGAACTGAAACTCGCGCTCGAACGGGCGGTCGCGCTGGCCCGCGGTGCGCCGATCGCCCGCGAGCACCTCCCCGAGAGGCTGGCGGGTGCCGCTGATGCGTGGGCGACCGCCGACCCCCTGCGGGTCGCCGCCAAGCCGGACCTGCGGGCGCTCGAGGACGTCAAGCGCTGGTACGCCCGGCGGGCGGTGGAACTCTGCGGCGATAACAAGAGCGAGGCCGCCCGGATCCTGGGCATTGACCGCGGCACCCTCGCCGACCTGCTCAAGGAGACCTGACCGTCCGGTGGTGACCGCCCGTCGAATGCCGGTCCTGATGGCTATGGGGATCCTTGCGATCATCGCCGGCGGATGCGCCACGATTCCGGTCGGGGGCGGCCTCGGGCCGGTGCATGTCGTGGGGGCGCCCGTGCCACCGCGCCGGGTCTGGCTTGCCGGAGTGAAGGTGGTGGATCCCGACATTCCGGCCGAGGGTCGGCCGGTCATCGAGGATGCCCTAACGGTGAGTCTCAAGGAGGCCATGGCCAAATCGGGTCAGTTTCAGGAGGTCAGGCTCCTGCCGGGGGTGCCGGCGGGAAACGACATCATCTTCCGGCTGACGATGGAACGGTACCATGCAACCCGCAGGGTCCATCCGGCGTATTTTCCCCTCGCCATCCTCACCTTGACCGTTTACATCTGGGCGGGAGGGCCCGTGGTCGTGGACCGGACCGAGTATGCCGGAACACTGACCGTGGAGCGGCCCGACGGTTCGACGCAGCTGACGGTTACGTCGGAGCTGAATTCAAGAAAAAACATCTCGATTTGGGAACCCGAGTCCAGCGGGATGCCTGACATCATCTCCCCGCGATCCACGATGATCGCGGATCTGCTTGGGAAAGCCTGCGCGCAGATAGAGCAGGCGGGTGGGCCGCCATGAGGATGGGCGGGAAGCGGCGCGCGGGATGGCCGGGTGTGAACATCGTGTGTGCGTTCCTTATTTCCGGTTGCGCATCGTTCCGGAGCGGGAACCGGATCCCCGCCTCCAGCTTGCCTCCGGTTGCACCCTTAGCCTCCCGCCCCTCCCTGGCCATCCTGGCGGGATCAGAAGGGATCCTCGGGGGGCGCCGCCTGGATGTGCCATGGCAGATGCTCAAGATATGGAGGGAGCAGTACGCGCAGGCGTGTCTGGAGAGCGGCTGTTTTTCACGGGTGAATCTCGGGTCTGGGGCGGCGGATCTTCGGGCGGAGGTTCGGATCACCGATGATGCCCGCCAGTCCTTCGGCGGGTGGCTGTGGCTTGGAGCCTCCCTTGGTGCCGCCGTGCTCACGACCGTTGCGTATCCTGCGGGAGCGGCGTGGGCACCCTGGCTCGCCTTATACACGGTCCCGATGGTGGTGTCAGACACCATGACGGTTCGGACGGTCTTCACGGATGCGGGCGGTAAGGAACTTGGGACGATCACCACAACGGAAAAGATCGTGACCGTCATGTCCCTCCCGCTACTTCCGCTGACGCCGTTCCTTTTCCCCGCAACCGTAATGAAACGGACGTTTCACGAACTGGGGCTTGAGACGGTACGCGAAGCCTTCGACAAGGGGTATCTCAAGATCGGAAATCCATGAGAGGCTCGATGGTTTTCGGAATCGTGCTGGCCATCATGACCTCGCTGGTCGGAGGGGCAGCCGTCATGGGGGCGGATTTCG
>JAHFSL010000529.1 GCA_023265785.1 Candidatus Coatesiibacteriota bacterium
CGCGGTCTCCCCGGGTGGCTGGGACGCCCTGGCGCGCGTCGGCGGGCCGCTGATCCCAAAGGCCCTGCGCGGCGGGCTGGGCGCCCGGGCGCACAAGTTCGCCCGGATGATCGGGGCCGCCGATCGGGCGGCCGCCTACCGCGACACGATGGCGGTGTGGACGGATCCGCCAATGGCCGGTGACCTGGAGACCCCGACGGCTGAAATTCCGGAGGAGGTGCCGGGCCTGTCCTTCGCGGAATGGATGATGGCGGAGGATCTGCGGGGCTGGCTGCCGGACGACATCCTGGTGAAACTGGACCGGGCCAGCATGGCGGTGGCGCTGGAGGCCCGCGTGCCCCTCCTCGATCCCCGGGTGGTGGCATTGGCCTGGTCGCTCCCGCCCGCGATGCGCCTGCGCGGAGGAACGGGCAAGCGGATCCTGCGCCGCCTGCTGGCGCGGCGGGTGCCGCCCGCGCTGACCGACGGGCCGAAGTCCGGGTTCGGGGCGCCCGTGGCCGCGTGGCTGCGTGGCCCCCTGCGGGCCTGGGCCGAGGACCTTCTGGCCGAACCGCGCCTGCGCGCGTCGGGCTGGCTTGCCCCCGCGCCGGTGCGTGCTGCCTGGGCTGAGCATCTGTCCGGCCGGCGGGACCGTCACCGGGAACTCTGGGCCGTCCTGCAACTCGAGGCGTGGCGGGAAGGCGGTTGACCCGGCCGCCGGCGCCCGCCTGGCTGTTGGGGGCACCGGTCCACCCGCTGACCCTGCGCGGGGCGGTGGCCTTCTGCGCCGCCCGGGTGCGGGCGCGGCGGCCCGGGTACCTCTGTGCGGCCAATGTGCATGTCATCACCGAGTCCTATATTCATGGGGCCCTGCACCGCGCCCTGCGTGGGGCGGCCGCGGTCGTCCCGGACGGCATGCCCCTCGTCTGGTTTCTGCGCCAGCGGGGTCACCGGCACCAGGACCGGGTCTACGGCCCGGCGCTCACGGAGCGACTGCTTGCGCAGTCGCAGCGGCGCGGGTGGCGGGTGTTCTTCTACGGCGGCACGCCGGGGGCGCTCGCGGCACTCCTCGCCGCGGTTCGGCGGCGGTGGCCCGGTCTGCGCGTCGCCGGCGCCCTCTCGCCCCCGTTCCACCGGGTCCAGCCCGGGGCGGAATTTGTCGCGCACCTGGCCGTGATCCGGCGGGCCCGCCCGCAGGTGCTCCTGGTGGGACTGGGCGCGCCCAAACAGGAACTCTGGATGGCGCGTGCGGCAGCCGCCGGCTCCCGCGTCCCGCTCACGCTGGGCGTGGGCGCGGCCTTCGACTTCCTGGGCGGGGCCAAGCCGCAGGCCCCCCGCTGGATGGGCGCCGCGGGGCTGGAATGGCTCTTCCGGCTGGCCTCCGAGCCGCGCCGCCTCTGGCGCCGCTACCTCCTGCTCAACCCGCTGTTTCTGGCATTGGTCGCACTCCAGGAATTCGGTATCGTGGACGGGAACCGGGGGGCCACAGGGCCCTGGGCGAGGAGGAGCTGACATGGCGGGACGCAGGGCGCTGATCACCGGCATTACCGGGCAGGACGGGTCGTACCTCGCCGAACTCCTTCTGGCCAAGGGCTACGAAGTCCACGGGGTGATCCGGCGGGCGTCCACCTTCAATACCGGCCGGATTGACCACATCTACCAGAGTCCGCAGGAGCACCATCGCCGCCTGATCCTGCACTACGGCGACCTGGCCACCGGGGATGCGCTGACGGACCTCGTGTACAATGTCGCGCCGCGCGAGATCTTTCACCTCGGGGCGCAATCCCATGTCAAGGTTTCCTTCGATGTGCCCGAGTACACGGGGGATGTGACGGGCCTGGGGACCACGCGTCTGCTGGAGGCGATCCGGTTAAGCGGCATCAAGACCCGGTTCTACCAGGCCTCGTCCAGCGAGATGTTCGGGATGGCCAAACCACCGCAATCCGAGCGCACGCCGTTCCAGCCTGCCAGTCCGTACGGGGCGGCCAAGGTGTACGGCTTCCACCAGGTGGTCATCTACCGCAAGGCCTACGGCCTCTTCGCGGCCAACGGCATCCTGTTCAACCATGAGTCCCCCCGCCGGGGTGAGACCTTCGTCACGCGCAAGATCACGCGGGCCGTGGCGGCCATCAAGGCCGGCCGGCAGGCCCGGCTGTACCTGGGCAACCTGGACGCGCGCCGGGACTGGGGGTACGCCCCCGAGTATGTCGAGGTGATGTGGCGCATGCTCCAACTGGACCGGGCCGAGGACTTTGTCATCGGGACGGGTGAAACGCATTCCGTGCGTGAGTTCGTCGCCGAGGCCTTCGGCTATGCGGGGCTGGACTGGAAGCGACATGTCGTCCTGGACCGACGGTACCTGCGCCCGCTGGAAGTGGACGCCCTGCGCGCCGACCTCCGGAAGGCCCGCCGCATCCTGCGCTGGACGCCGCGCATCGGATTCCGGGACCTGGTGCGGGCCATGATGGACGC
>JAHFSL010000117.1 GCA_023265785.1 Candidatus Coatesiibacteriota bacterium
GATGACTCGGGGAATCCACCGCTCCTTGCGCAACTGGGCATCGAAGAGAGCGAGCTCTCTCTTGGTCGGCAGGTTCCCGTTCAGCAGGAGATAGGCGGTTTCCTCGAAGGTGGAGTGCTGGGACAGCGTTTCGATGGTGTACCCGCGGTAGACGATCTTGCCGCGGATGCCCTCCACCTCGCTGACCTTCGTGTCCGCGATATAGACCTCGCGCAGGCCGATGTTCTTGACATTGACGGGACCGGCGGGTTGGGGCGGCGGCAGTTTCGTCTCGCTCATGGACCCGATAATAACAGAAGGCATGGGGCGGTCCAATATGCGCGCCATCACCTTTGAGGGGTAGGATCGGGGCATGGTCCGGGTGCTGGTCTGGGATGAGGGGGTCGAGATGGGACCGGCGGTCGCCGCCGCCCTGAGCGGACTTCCGGGGGTGGCGATCACCCTGACCGGCCCCGCCGACCCAGACCAGGGGACCAGCCCGGCCGCGCTGGCTGAGGCCGGGGTGGTGGTCTGGTGGGGGGGGGCGGTTACGGCGACCTCGCTGACGGACCGGGCGGCCCGCCGCGTCGTGGCGGCCGTGACAGACCGGGGGCTCGGATTCCTGACCCTGTCCGTGGGGTTTCCGGGAAAGCCGGTCCGGATCCTGTTCGAGGGGGTGCCGCCCCCGGCACCGAAAGGCGAGGTGCGGGGGACGAGAGGCAAGGGGCGGGTGTGCTGGATCGGGGACCTGTCCGCCAGCACGAAGATTTCCGCCCCAGGGAATGCGGGGCTTCTTCGATCGGCGGTCCTGTGGTGTGCTGGGCTCGACGCCGCGCCGGTGGGCTGAGGCATCATCCGGTCAGGGCCGGCTGGGAATCCTCGAAGTTGGCCTCCGGTAGTAGGAGTCGGGGGATAAGGCGGCGGCACGCTGGCGATACGCCAGGGCGGCCCCGGCATGGCCCGCCTCCTCGGCCAACGCCGCGAGTTGCTCGAGCAGGGTCACGGAGCGCACGCCCGCCGCGTCCACGGATTCAAGGAGCCGACGGCATGCGGAGGGTGACAGCGCTGGGGCGAGCAGGGTGGCCCGGGCGTGCCGGAGCATGGCAAAATCGCCGGTGATCCGGGTCAGGGCATTCATGGAACGTTCCGCCTCCAGCCAGCGGCCGGCGGCGGCGAGGTGTTCAGGGACGACGAGCCAGCCCTCACATCCGGGAAGGACCATGGTGGCTCGTGCGGGAGGTCCGCGCAGGCCCAATACGTAAAACCCGCCTTCGCGCAGATCAAGATAGGGGGGCTCGTACAGGAGATCGGCATGGCCGCGGAGCCAACCGGCCCACAGGCCCAGGGCTTGCGAGGGGAGCGCGAGCCGGGCCTGTCGCTCCCGGTAGTACACCGCGCTCACCCGGTTGTAGACGAGGTGGGTGGCGCCGGTTTGCCGCATGCGACAGGCCAGGCGGCGGGCATCACCGGATGCCGCCGCGGCGCGCAGGAAGACGGGGGACTCGATGATGGAGCTGCCGAATACGGTGTGAGGCAGGGGATAGCTGCGGGGATCGCCGTAGACCAGGACCCGCGCGTCGGGGGGGAGGTTGGTTTCCATCCAGCGGCGGGCGTGCCCGAACGCAGTGAGCCGCGATTCACGGAAAGCCTCGGGTTGGACCAGCGTCAGGGCAACCTGCCACCGTGCGGCGGCATCAGGACCCGCGGTGACCGCCCAGCGAACGGATTCGAGCCCGATCGCCAGCGCCAGGGTGGCCGTGGCAAGTCGGCGGGAAGTTCCAGCCCGCTCCCGGGTCCAGAGCGCCAGAACGGCGCACGAAAACGGGAGCGCGGGGAGCAGGTAGCGGTCGCGGGGAACGGCAACGGCCCACACGGCGGCTCCCAAGACGGCGGCCAGGCTCCAGCGGGCGCGCTCCCCGCCCCGGCCCAGGCCGAGGAGGACCGCCGGGAGAGCCAAGGCAGGAAGCAGGAGGCCTCCCTCACCTGTTGCCATCGTCCAGAGGGCAGCCAGCCGGCCCGCCAGGCCCGTGTAGGAGCCCCGGAGATAGCTTGTGGCGTCCCCCCGGAGCGCAGCGGCAGCCTCACGGGCGAGGACGGTCCCGCCGTTAAGCCAGGGGACCTCGATGGGAAAGAAGGGGTTGCCGAGAACCAGCGCGTTCCGTGCCATCCAGGGTGTGACGGGGAGGACCGCACCCGCGACAAACCACCGAACGGGGTTCCGATGACGCCGGCCTGCGGGCCACCCGAGGATCAGGGCGGCGGCCAGAATGGAAGGAATGGTCGTGAGCTTCGTGGCCAACGCGCACCCTCCCAGGCATCCCGCCAGCGTGGCGCGTCCCGAACTGCGCCGCCGGCGGGCCTCAAGTGCGGTCCCGAATGATCCCACGGCGAACGCCATGGCGGCCGGGTCATTCGTGGCGGAGACCGCCATCATCAGGAGCGGGCAGGTTGCCAGGAGCAGAAGCGCTGCGGTGGTTCCGGGAGCACCTGGCCGGACGGTCAGGGATTCCCAGAGGAGCCCGGCGGACAGTATGATCGCCCCCGGTGTGAGCAGTTTGGCCGATGCTTCGCCCCCCAAGGTCAATGGCATGGCCGTCAAGTGCTCCCAGAGTGGCTGGAGGTGAAACGCGGCAAAGGGCAGGACGGGAAACTTCCCCAAGCGCCGGAGCGCCTCGGCCATGGGGAGGTGGTAGTACAGGGCATCGACACCCGTCTCAGGAGCGAGTGCGACGGTGACGAGCAGTCCGGCACCAATCATCCACCTGCCCGAAGAGCGCTGCCAGATCCGGTCACGACGTGGCACCCGGACGAGACGGTGGGCCCCCACCGTCGCGCCGATGAAACAGACCACGGCAACTACGGGCAGACGCGCGAGGCCCGTGAATGACAGTCCAAACATGATGAGTCCCAGCACGCCCGATCCAAGGGCGAGGGTCGTGGGAAGTCCGGGACCACGACGGGGCAACATCCAGCGGCCACAACCTGCCCCAGCGCCGAGGCTGGCTGAGGCGACCATGAGGGTGATTGCCAGCGCCCATCCCTCGCGTGCCAGGAGCGAGAGATGGTCCGATCCCGTCAGCCTTGCCTCCATGAGGGCCGGGTCCAACCCCGGCGGGGAAACCTCGTGGTGAACGAAAACCGTGCGAATGTATCCAGCGCCCACCAGGACGATCCAGGCGAGCCACGCGAACCTGCATGAGAGGCTCACGAGTGGGGGAGGGACCGGACGCTAGAACTCGCCAATCGATTCGACGGGCACCCAGCCCTTGAGCGACCGGGCGGGCACGCCGATCTCGATCCACCCGGGGCGGCGGTTGACCACAAGCACCCGGTGGCCGTCGGGGATCGTAAACCCGACGGGGAACTGATCTCCGGGGCCCGACCGGACTTCGACCTGGGGCACATCCACGACCCCCCGCGACCGGGCGAGATCGGCCGTGCGCCAGGCCAGCCATCCGCCCAGGAGGGCCAGGGCGGGCAGGCCGCAGGTCAGCGCGACCCGCCAGCGGGCGGGGGGGAGGCCCCGCCAGAGCCCTGCGCCGCTCGCCGCACCCACCGCCCAGGCGAGTGCCGTCACCAGCCACCAGAGCTGGACGGGGGTCAGGAGGCGATCCAAGATGTCGCCCACCGGCAGGTCGTCATCCTGGGCCGCAGTGCGCGCCAGCGCGAGGTTGAACCGGATGTCCTCGTCACGCGGCGCCAGCCGGCGGGCCCGTTCCCACCAGAGGACGGCCTGCCCCCGCCGGTTGAGCCGCCACCAGGTGTTGCCGAGGTTGTAACAGGCGGCGGCGCCGCCTTCGTCCACTGCCAGGAGCCGCTCGTACCGGGTCCGGGCTTCTGGCAGGCGGCCGGCTTCGTAGGCCTTGCCGGCCGCGGCGAATGAATCAGCCGCATTTCCACCGGGGGCGGCCCTGGGCCCGGCCAGCGCGAGGGTGGCCAGCAGGAGGGCGATCATGTCAGGGACTCCAGCTCCCGAACCAGCGCAAGCGACTCGTCAAGCCGGGCGACCGGATCAGTGGACCCCGCTGCCTGGGGCGCATACCGGATCAGGTCAGCCTCCTCCCAGAGGGAGGTCAACCGGGCCAGCAGGGCGGGCTCAGCGCCGCGGACCGCGAGCCGCCGCTGGATTTCGGTGAGCGTCAGGCCGGACGGAGACACCCCCCAGCGGTCGCCAAGGTAATTGGCCAGCACCTCCTGCACAGCGGCCGCGATGGCCAGGGGATCGGCGGCGTCCCGCCGTGGACGCGCCATCTTCAGGCGTGCCATCGCCGCCATCAGCGCGCCGCGGGCCCGGGCGCCAGCCGGATCCCGGGCCTGCCGCTCGCGCGCCCACGCCGCCGCCGATCCGGCCAGGACGAACCCCAAGGGCGCCACAAGCAGGGCCCAGGCTCCGGGACGGGTCCAAGGATCCGGTGCGGGACGGCGCGGGTCCGGGGTGGCCTTCAGGAACCGGATGTCCTGCGTCAGGGTGCGCACGCCGGCGGCGGCGGGCATGCCGGCATCCGGCACGCCCCCGGCGGCGAGGGTCCCGGGAGCGCCGGGTTTCACGGCGAGCACCAGTCCGCCCGTCCGCAGGGCAAGGTACTTTCGGACCTCAGGATCGAAGACCGGATACACAATCGTGGGAATGGCGATTCTCCCGGACGTCTGCGGGATCAGCGTGGCCCGGAAGATCTTGGATCCCACAATGGCGTCCCCTTCATGATGGCTTTTCACATCGGTCAGGGTCTCGTACCGGCGGACCCCCGGGATCTCGGGCCAGACCGGTTCGCGCAGGGCCTTGACCAGCCCGCGTCCGGCGACCTCAAGGGTCAGCGTCACCGGCCGGCCCACTTCAACGCTGGTGTGGTCCAGGGCGGCGGTCAGCCGGTACGATCCGACCGCCCCGGTAAATCCGGCCGGCCGGCCCTCCTCGGGCAGAGGCAGGATCGTGACCCGGACGGGCTCGGGCTGAAGGTTGTGGGTCCGGGCGCCACCGAAGAACATGGCAAAGGGGTCGCTGCCGCCCCCCTCGGCCACGGCGATCTGGATGGCGGGGCCGGTGATCGCAACCTCCCCGGGCGCCGTGGGGAACAGGGCGGTGCGGACCTCGGCGACGTTGTATTGGAGCCCCTGGTGGGGCGCCGTATACGATCGGGTTTCCAGGTCCTCGGCGACGAATCCCGGGAAGGTGGGGGTGCCCACGAACCGCGGCTGGGAGACCAGCTGGACCCGGTGGTGCAGACGCAGGCTGTAGACGACCTGTTCGCCGACATAGGCGCGCCGTTTGCTGGCGGCCGCGCTCACGAAGGCCCCGGGGGCGTCGTTTCCGGGCGCGCCCGGCTGGCCCGGCGCACCGGACGGGCCGCCCTTGACCACCGTGAGGCGGATCGGGTCGGTGGCATAGGCCTTGCCCTGCCAGGTGACGACAACGGACGGAAGGACCAGGGGGCCCGGGGTGTGTGCCACGGCCGTGTACTGATACGTGATTGAGGCGCTCACCGTTCCGTTCACCATGGTAATGTTCTGCGCCTGGCCGGCTGCGGCGAAGTCCAGGCCCGCCACCGGCGGGATGGTCGGCGCGGGGACGCTCTGGTCGCCGCCCGCGACATTCACGGTGAACCGGAACGGCTCACCCGCCACCACCGTGGTGCGGTCCGGCCGGGCCGTCACCGCCAGATCCGCTCGCGCGGCCGGCACGGCCGCCGCCAGCATGAGCCATACCAATCCGGATCGGATCACCAGTCCTTGCCCCCACCGTCCCGGGGCTGGCCGGCCTTGCGCTTGTTCTGCTCCTCGCGCATCTTCTTCTCCTGGTCGCGGACCATTTCGAGGACCCGTTCCGCGTCCTCCTTGTTCAACTGGTCCGGCTTGGGTTTGGGCCCGTTCTTTGGCTGGCCCTTCCCGGGCTGGGGTTTCTGTTGTTTGGGCCGCCTGGGACTCCGGAGCCATTCCATATTGTATTTGGCGTCGGCATCGGCGGGGTTCCAGCGCAGGGCTTCCTTGAACGATTCGGCCGCCTCGGCTTCCCGGCCCGCGTAGAACAGGGTGCAGGCCCGGTTATACGCCACGATGGACTTGAGGAGGGGATGCCGGGCCAGCCCGGCCGCCTGGTCGTACGCCTTGAGCGCCTCGTCGAGCTTGCCCTCTGCCAGGTAGGTGTTGCCGACATTGTAGGAAGGTTCGGCGGATTCAGGGCGCTCCGCCTGCGCGTTGAAATACTCCTGCCGCGCCTCCTCCAGGTGCCCGTCACGGGCCAGCCGGTTGCCGCGGTGCATGGCGCCCCGGAAGTCGGCGCGCGCGGTGGCCGCGGCCAGGAGGAGCAGGACCGGCAGGGCGGTGCGCCGGCGGGGGCGCCAGCGAGCCGGCCAACGGGGGAGGTCAAACCGGAACGATTCGGCGGCCAGCTCGGCACGGACCCGGCCCCAGTGACCCACGGTCCGGGGCACCAGCCGCTCGGCGAACAGCAGGAGGATCGCGGCCAGGAGGAACCACTGGTACCGTTCCTCCCGGACCCTGTACATCTGGGTGCTCAACGTCTGCCCGGCGGCCCCGGAGAGTTCACCGGCCAGCGCGAGCATGTCGCCGTCATCCGCGCCGCCGCGCAGGTACCGTCCCCCGGTCCGGCGGGCCATCTCCAGCAGGGTGGCTTCATCCAGCCGGGACACCACCGTCTCGCCTTTCTCGTCCTTCTTGAAACCCTGGACGGCGCCCGCGGCATCGCGCTCGCGGATGACATCACCCTGCGGGGTGCCCAGCCCGACGGTATGGATGACCACGCCAGCCTCGGCGGCCGCCTTGGCGGCACCCAGCGGGTCGGACTCCCGGGTGTCCTCACCATCGGTCAGGAGGACGAGGATCTTGCGCGCCCGCGTCTGGCGCGGGAAGCGCGCCATCGCCTTGCGCACCGCGGCGCCCAGGTTGGTGCCGCCCACGGGCACGATGGCCGGATCGAGGGCCTCGAGGAACTGGCCGGCGGCCTCCACATCCAGGGTGAGGGGGCACTGCAGGTAGGCATCCCCCGCGAAGGCGATGATGCCCACCCGGTCGCCCTGCAGCGAGCGCACCAGCAGACCCAGGGATCGTTTGGCGACCGCCAGTCGGGAGGGCGGGACATCCTCGGCCAGCATGCTCCGCGAAACGTCCACGGCGATGAAGACATCGTTGCCCTTGCGGCGCACCTCGGTCAGGGTCAGGCCGAACCGCGGCCGGGCGGACGCCAGGACCAGCAGGGCGAGGGCGGCGAGGAACAGGGCGGCGCGCAGGGCGCGCCGCCGGGCGGCCGTGTTGGCGCCCGGGCCGTCCACCAGCGCGGCGAGAAGGGGCGGCGCCCCGAACTGCGCGAGCCGGTTCCGGTCGCGCCGCGTCCGCCAGGCCCCGGCCAGCGCCAGGACGGCGGCCGCCGCGAGCCAGCC
>JAHFSL010000530.1 GCA_023265785.1 Candidatus Coatesiibacteriota bacterium
GTTCCGAGTGGCGGATCATTCCAGGTCCCGAGGAGGAGTGGTTTCCGGCCGGGGCGCTCACCGGGCTCCTGGCCGCCCCGTTCCGCATCCATCCTGACTCGGACCGCACCGGGGTCCGCCTTGCGGGTCCGGTGGTGGACCGCAAGCCCGGTGACCTCCTCTCGGTCCCCGTGCGGCCCGGCCACCTGCAGGTGCCGCCGGACGGCCAGCCCGTGGCGTTGGGTCCGGAGTGCGGCGCGCTCGGCGGTTATCCCCGGATCGGGTGCGTCATTGAGGCCGACCGGCCGCGGCTGGCCCAGGCGTTTCCGGGCGAGGCGGTCCGGCTGGTCACGATTTCGGTGGACGAGGCCCGCTGGCTGCTCTCCGGCCAACGCGCCCTGCTGGCGGATCTGGCGGCATAGTCAGGTCGCGGTGGCGTAGAGCCGGCGCGGGCCGGGCGCGGGAGCTCCCGCGGGCACGAAGGCCACCCGCCATGCGCCGGGCGCGGCGAGCGGCGGCAGGTCGAGGTGGAGGGCGGCATCCGCGACACGGAGGACCGGGTGTACGACCGCCGGGGCGGCCGGGGTCGCGCCCGGGACGGCCTCGGGCGTGAGATGCAGGGTGCCGCCGGGGATGCCGCCCGCACCCGTGGCGAGGATTGAGACCCGCACGGGCTCGCCCGGAATCACCGAGGAGGCGGGCAGGGAGAGGCGCAGGGGAGGGAAGGCCGGCGGGGCGATGCCGGCGGGCACCGGCAGGAGGGCGGCCAGGACCACGCCCAGGGCGGGATCCTCGACGAGGTCGTCGTGGGAACCGGCGAGGAGGTGGTGTTCGCTCCCGGCCGGCATGGCACTGCGGGCGGGAACCCGGCCGTCACCGGCCGCGGGGGCGTAGCCGGGCTCCAGCCCGCCCGGCGTGAGGAGCCAGCGGTCCAGCGTGGGCTGTTGGGTGCCCGCCAGGGCGATCAGGGCCGGCTGGCCGACCGGGGTGGCCGCCGCTCCGCCCTGGGCCAGGCTGGCCCAGGCCGCCGCCGACGCGGCGAGCTGGCCGGGATCCAGCCGGAGCATCCGCGCCACGGCCGGCTGGGTGTGGGGATCGAGCCTCTGCGGGTCGGCCCCCGGCCGGACCTGCCAGAGGAACGGGTCGCCGGGCGGCGGCAGGAGGTCGTAGGCCGCGGGAAACCGGGAGTCGGCCGTCAGCAGGCGCACCTGGGGGCCGTTCATGAATCCGAACCCGCGCGCGCCCAGGATCGGCGCCAGGACCGCGGGGGCTCCGCGGTGGGGGGTGCCGATCGTCACGAGGAGGCGCACCGCAGCCCGGCCGGGCCGGCCTGCGAAGGTCCGCTCCTCGAGCAGGTGGCGGGCGACCAGCCCGCCGAGGCTGTGGGCGATCAGGAAAAAGTCTGCCGGGTCCCGCGCCGCCTCCGCGTCCAGCCGGTCCGCCAGCTGTGCTGCAGTCCGGGTCACGGACTGCCGCCAGTCGTAGGCGAACGGGAGGAGGGTGCGCGCCCCCCCGCCCGGGGTGAACCCAAGCGCCTGCAGGGTCGCCAGAAGCGGGGCATACGCGGCGACGCCGGCGAGATCGGGGAGCACCTCGACCGGGACCACCGCATCGGACATCAGCCGCGCAAACCGCTCGTCCGACAGCCCGCCAACATATTCTGCGGGCGTGCCGGGCCACGCGGCCTGTCCGTCCATCAACAGGGAACTGCCGCCGATGCCGGGGAGGAGGACGGCCACCACCCGCGCGCTCACCGCTTCCAGGACTCCAGCTCGGCCAGGTAGTCCGCCGGGAAGCCCAGGTCGCACGCGGCCGTGTGGACCCGGTCCATGTAATCCCCGACCGGCCGGCCCGGTTCGGAGAGGGTGGAGATGTAGACCATGGCGAGGGGAACCCCGACGGCGCCCACGATGGGCAGCATCCGCTTCTCATAGTGCCCCAGGGCAATCCCCTCATACTCATCGAGGGCGGTTTCGTCGCGGGGTGTCAGATTCCACAGCAGGCCGCGCACGACCGACCCCGCCGCGGGGACCACGGTAGCGAACCCGCGGGTCATGATCCGGAACTGCCAGCCCACGAGCTGGGCGGGCCCCACGGCGCGAGACGACCGGCACCGCCGGGCCATCTGGGCGAGCGACAGGTTCGAGCCGTACGCGAAGTACCGGGTCACGGGTCTATTATGGGCCGACCCCCGTGATCAAGTACCTCGGCTCCAAGCGCCTGCTGGTGGACCGGATCGTGCGCGCCGCCCAGGCGGTGCCCCGAACGCGGAGCGTGGTGGACCTGTTTTCGGGGACCGCCCGCGTGGGCCATGCGCTCAAGCGCGCGGGGTTCCGCGTCCTGGCCAATGACCACAACGCCTACGCGCTCACGCTGGCCCGGTGCTATGTCCGGGCCGACCGCGAGCGGGTGGCCCGGGATGCGGCCCGGCTGGTCGCGGAATGCAACCGCCTGCCCGGCCGCCCCGG
>JAHFSL010000118.1 GCA_023265785.1 Candidatus Coatesiibacteriota bacterium
GACTGGCCCCAGCGGATGTGCGCCGCCCTCTCAAAAACCTACGGTACCGTCCGCCCCGCCGAGAACCTGTTTGAGGCCATGGGCTCACGCGATGCGCTGGTCGAGGCATCCGGCGCCCTCAAAACCGTGGCCGTCTCGCTCATGAAGATCGCCAACGACATCCGCCTCCTCTCCAGTGGCCCGCGCACCGGCATCGGCGAGATTGCCATCCCTGAACTCCAGCCCGGCTCGTCCATCATGCCCGGCAAGGTGAACCCCGTCATGATCGAAATGATGGTCCAGGTCTGCGCCCAGGCCATCGGCAACGATGCCGCCGTCACCTACGGCGGCGCCTTCGGCCAGTTGGACCTCAATGTCATGATGCCGCTGATGGCCCACAACCTCCTCTCATCGGCCAGCCTGCTGGCGGCCGCCTGCCGGACCTTCGACGAGCGCTGTGTCTCGGGCGGACCCGCCATGCCCGGGAACCCCGACAACGCCAAAGGCATTGTGGCCAACCGTGCCCGCGCCCGGTCGCTGGTGGAGAACTCCCTCATGCCCGTGACCGCCCTGGTCCCCAAGATCGGCTACAAGGAGGCCGCCGCCGTGGCGCAGGAAGCGCACCGCACCGGCAAGTCCGTCAAGGAAGTCGTCCTCGCCAAGGGCCTGGTCTCCCCCGCCGAGCTGGAAACCCTTCTTGACCTGACCGCCATGACCAAGCCCGGCATCAAGGAAGGCGCCGGCGGCGGGTAGGGTGTTTAGCCAAGGAGCAGCAACTCGCTCCTGAGGCTAGCGTGTACGGGAGGCACTCTTACAAATTGGGGAGGTTGGTTAGCGAGCGCGGGCGGGGTTGCGGCCGTTGGGCCGCCGATGGGCTCGGCGGGGGGCACCCCATTCGGCCATGTAGTCCACGGCAATGAAAAACAGGCCGAAGGCGATGCCACCCAGACTGAGATAGATGACATGGTAGGGGTTAATCATTGCTCCTCCTCCCGTGACCGCGTTCAAGCCAGAGTGCAATGCCGAACAGAACCGCTCCAAAACCAATCATACTCCCCCGAAGATACCCCGTCATGGGGATGCTGGCGAGCGGTTGATTGGTCATTGAAAAACCGATCGGGACGATGGCGAGATTCGACAGCGTGTTGGCGGCAAGACTTCGCTGACGACCATTCAGCCTTAGGTGGCGAATTGTCCAACCAGCCATGAACTTTATTCTGTCCATCGTCTTCGCTTCCTGACATTACGATGCCACGCCATGCGCCTCGTGGCGCTACCCAATAACAGAAATTGTCACATGTGTGGCGAAGACCATTCAGAACCTCTCAACAGGATCAGACCTGCCGGTTGAAGACCTCCGCGAGGGAGCGGGCGGCGGGTTTAGGGCGGCAGGCACGGTCAAAGAGCAGGGCATCGTCGTAGCCCTTGAAGAAACCGGGGACCCAGGAGGACTTGTCGGTGGCGCCCCAGGTCACGAAGGCGGTGCAGGCGCCGGACGCCAGGCAGGTCTCGGCCAGCGCCAGGTAGGCGTCGGCCTGCGCGCGGAGTTTGGCCGCGGTCACCGGGCGGCGGATCCGGATATCCAATTCGGTGATCTGGACCGTCAGCCCGCGTGCGGCGATCCGGGTGATGTTGGCGGCGACACTCTTGAAATCGGGCAGATCGCCAAGCAGGAGGTGGGCCTGCAGGCCGATGCCGTGGACCGGCACGCCCCGATGGCGCATGCCATCCACGAGGCGCAGGATGGCATCGGATTTCTCTCCCAGGGCCTCGGCGTTGTAGTCGTTGTAGAAGAGTCGGGCTTTGGGATCGGCCCGGTGCGCGGCATGAAAGGCGAGGTCGAGATATTTCGGGCCCAGGACGCGCCGCCAGAAGGTCGGGCGCGGAGTCCCGTCGTCATTCACCGCCTCGTTCACCACATCCCAGGCACCGATCCGGCCGCGGTACCGACCCACCAGGGTGGCGATATGGGCGCGCAGGACCCGGGTGAGCGCCGGACGCGACCATGATCCGTGCTCCAGCCAGCGCGGCTGTTGGCTGTGCCAGACCAGCGTGTGACCGCGGACGGCCATGGCGTGGCGGGTTGCGAACCGGACGATGGCATCGGCGTCCCGGAAGGCCCAGGTCCTGAGGGCCGGGTGGATGGGCCCCCACTTCATCGCGTTCTCGCAGGTCACCATCCCGAACTCGCGGGCCAGCAGGGCGCGGTAGGCGGGGTCGCGTCGCAGGGGCTCGGCAGCCACGGCCGCGCCCAGCGGGAGGCCGGCTTGAGCCGCGAGGTGGCGGAGGGCCATGGCGCTACTTCTTCCTTCCGGCATGGGCGCGCCAGGCTGTAACGGCGGACTGGAGCGCCTGTTCGGCCAGCACGGAACAGTGGATCTTTTCCGCCGGCAGGCCGCCCAGGGCGGCGGCCACCTGCTCGTTGGTGACCTTGAGCGCTTCCTCCAGCGGTTTGTTCCGGATCATCTCGGTGAGCATGCTCCCGGTGGCAATGGCGGCGGCGCACCCCAGGGTCATGAACTGCGCCTCGGTGACCCGGCCCGCACGGATGTTGAGGAACAGCCGCATCAGGTCGCCGCAGGTGCCATTGGAGGCATCCCCCACCGCGTCGGCGTGCTCAATCTCGCCCAGGTTGCGCGGATGGTGGAAGTGGTCAAGAAGAATCTCGCTGTAGATGGGCATCGCGCTATCCTTGCGGCGCCGCGGCGACGGCCTGCTTCTTCTTATAGTCCGCCCAGGTCGGGGACATCTTGCGCAGGCGCTCGACCACGGCGGGCATGGTTTCCAGCGCCCGGGCCACATCCTCCTCGGTGTTGTCGTACCCCACGGAGAGGCGCAGGGAGGCGTGGGCCCGGCCGGCGTCACAGCCCATCGCGGTCAGGACATGCGACGGCTCCAGCGACCCCGACGAGCAGGCGCTCCCGGTGGAGACAGCCACCCCGGCCAGGTCCAGCCCCATCATCATGGACTCCCCCTCGACAAAGGAGACCGAGAGGTTGGCGTGGGACGGGAGACGCCGGGTGGGATGGCCGTTCAGGATGACATTGGGGATGCGCGCCATCAGCCCCTGCTCCAGAGCGTCGCGCAGGTGGGCAATGCGCACCGCCCGGCCGGCCAGGTCCCGGGCGGCCAGAGCCGCCGCCGCACCCAGCCCGACGATGCCCGGGACATTCAGCGTGCCCGACCGGCGACCGCCCTCCTGTTCCCCGCCGTGCAGGAGGGGGGAGACCTTGGCGCCCCGGCGCACAAACAGGGCGCCCACGCCCTTGGGACCGTGGAGCTTGTGGCCGGAGAGCGAGAGGTAGTCCACACCCAGGGCAGTCACATCCACCGGAATCCGGCCCACGGCCTGGGTCGCATCAGTGTGCACCGCCGCCCCGTGCGTGTGCGCCAGCGCCGCGATGGCCGCCACCGGCTCGATGGTCCCCACCTCGTTGTTGGCCAGCATGACCGAGACCAGCGCTGCGCCGTCGCCCAGCAGGCGGTCGATCGCGGCGGGGTCCACCAGGGCCGCCCCGTCCACGCCGGCCCGCGCCACCGACCAGCCCTGGCTTTCAAGCCACTGGACGGACTCCAGCACGCTGGGGTGCTCGATGGCCGTGGTCACGATCCGGCGGCCCCGGCCCTTGAGGGCGGGGGCGATGGACTGGAACACGGTGTTGTTGGACTCGGTCGCGCCGGAGGTAAACATGATTTCCTCGGGCCGCGCGCCGATCAGCGCGGCGACCTTGGCCCGCGCGTCCTCCACCAGCCGCCGGGCGGCCTGGCCGAACCCGTGCGCGCTCGAGGCATTGCCCCAGGTTTCCTCCTGCACCGTCCGCATGGCGTCCAGAACTTCCGGCGCGGGCCGGGTGGTCGCGGCACAATCAAAGTACGCGAGCCGGCTCATCGGGCCACCGCCTCCGGCGCCGAAAGCGCGCCGCGCCGGTAGCCGTTGGGCGCGACCGTGACGGTCAGGTAGCCAAGGGCCTTGAGGGCCGCTTCCACCCCGGGCAGGGCGGCGCGGAGGTCGGCCACCCGCTCCGCGTCCACCTCGATGCGCGCCTCACCGCGGGGCAGGTGCCGGACGCGCAGGTCGCGCGTCGCCGGGACCGCGGCCCGGACCGCGCGCTCGGCGGCGTCGACCGATTGCACCACCGCCGGCGTCACGGCCAGCCCGAAGGCCACACGGGAGGAGAGGCACGGCGCCGCCGGCCGGTCCCAGACGGACAGACCGAGGGCGCGAGCCAGCGTTCGGACCTCCGCCTTCCGGAAGCCCGCCTCGGCAAGCGGACTGCGCACCTTCCGCTCCTCCCCCGCCTGCCGGCCGGGGCGGACCTCGCCGAAGTCATCGAGCTGGAAGCCGTCGGCGATCCAGTGAAAGCCCTCGGCTGCCGCGAGCGCCGTGAGTTGTCCGTAGAGCTCGGCCTTGCAGAAGTAACAGCGGTTGACGGGATTGGCCGCGTACCGCTCATCCGCGAATTCCTCCGTGCGCATTTCGCGCAGGACGGCTCCCATCCCCAAGGCGGTCGTGCGCGCCTGGGCCAGGTCGTCCGTCGCCAGGCTGGGCGAGATGCCGATGACGCCCACGGCCCGCGGGCCCAACTCCTGCGTGGCCAGCTTCAGCACCAGGGCGGAGTCCACGCCGCCGGAGTAGGCGACGAGCACACTGCCCATCTCGCACAGGAGGGCACGCGCCTTCGCCTCCGACTCCCCCGCCGGCCCGCTCATACCCTGACCGCTCCGACGGCCTCCGGTTCGGCGGCGGTGGCAAAGAACAGTTCGGGGGCCCCCTCGCGTCCCTGCCGGGCCTCAACCTGCACGATGCCGTCCGCCGGCCGGTCGGCATACCGGGCCAGCATGGAGGCGATGGAGCGCTTGGCGGTATCGTCCAGCGGGCCGTTCCCCAGCGCGACCGGGCCCATGCAGTTGAGCGGCCGGAACTTCCACTCGTCGGGCAGTTGGAGGGCCTCCAGATGGAAATTATCCTCCTGGTTGCGGCCGATCACCGTGAAGGTCTTGGCGTCCAGCCGCAGGTACCGGCCATACTTGATGACCTGGGCCAGGTGCACGGTCAGGCCACCGGTGTGCTCGAGGACATCGCGCAGGCGGTCGGAATAGGCGGGATCGGTGAGCAGGCACCCGCCCGCCGGGGTGGGCGGATTTTCCACGCCATACGCCTTGGCCATGGCGAACTGCTCCTTGCGCTGGCGGCCCTCGATGGCGCAGAGCTTATCCCGATCAATCCAGCCCTTGATCTCGGGGATGGTGGGCGGCATCAGCCGGGCGGACAGTGGCCGCAGAAGGAGGCCCTCCAGACCCGACTCGCGCTCCACATCCTTCATGGCGCGCCAGTGCTGGGACAGCGGCCGCTGGCCCAGCACCTCACCCGTGATGATGAATTTGGCGCCCGTGACCTCCATGTATTCCTTGGCCTTGTTGAGCATCAGGATTCGGCAGTCAATGCAGGGGTTCATGTTCTTGCCCCACCCGTGTTTGGGTTTGGCGACCATATCGAGGTATTCCTGCCCGATGTGGATCACCTTGAGGTTGAACTTCTCCTGGTCGGAAATCCGGGTGGCGTCACCGCATGAGGCTCCCTTGGAACCCGTGGAGCAGAACGCCGTCTGGAAGTTGAACGCCAGAACCTCAATCCCCTGCTCGGCGACCACCTTGACCGCCAGGCACGAGTCGAGCCCGCCGGAGAGCAACGCAATGCATTTCATGGGTGTTCCATCGTACCAACGGGGGGCAGGCCCGTGGGGATGCCCAGCGCGGCATGCAGGTCCACGAATCCCCGCCAGAGCGCGACGTAGCGGTCCAGGTCGGTTGGGGTGGGCATGAGATTGGCCCCGAACGCCCGCCACACCGGCCGGGCCTCGGGCGCGCCCCGCGCCGCGCGGCGGAAGACGGCCAGCGCCTCCCGTGCGTGGCCGCGCAGGGCGAGCACGACGCCCCGGCGGGCCAGCACCTCGGGCCGGGGACCCAGCAGGGCCTCGACCCGGTCCAGGGCCCGGTCCACCGCGGGGTCGTCATAGGAGGCGACGAGCGCCCGGCGCAGGGGGACGAATTCGCCGTCCACCCCAGGGAGCCAGCCCCGGAACGGCGGTTCGGACGGGGCGCGGTCGAGCCGGTAGAGGAGGAAGAACCCCTGGGTGGAGTCCTGCGCGGGCGAGTGCCAGACCAGCGTGGCGTGTCGGTCGAAGTAGCCCGCCCAACGGCGAACGGCCGCGGCGGTCCAGACTCGGGCGGCGGCGTACTCGGCCCAGTACGCCGCCTGCGGCAGGTTGACGAGCAGGTGGGTGGCGCGCCACTGGGTGAGGCGCGTGCGGATCGCCCGGTCATCGGGCGCGGTCCGGCCGAGTTCGTGGAGTGCGGACTCGCTCCCCACCCACCGCGGCAGGAGCCGGCCGTCCGCCGGGTAACCGCGCCAGTCCCCGTCCACCAGCACGCGCCTGGCCGCCGGCGGGAGGGCACGGACCGCCGCCAGCGCGCCGCCGTAATTGCCCGTGGTCCGGGCGAAGGCCGCCGCACGGCCCTCCCACCCCAGCGCGCATCCCAGCGGCCGGCCGGCCCAGGGCGCGGACCAGAGCGCAACCACCGCCGAGCCGGCGACCGCCAGCCGAGCCACCCCGGTTGCCCGCCCCGCGAGCCACACCACGCCCAGCGCGGTCAGCGGCGCCGCGAGCGGCAGGGCAAACCGGTCCAGCCCGGGGAGCGCAGCCAGCCAGCCGAGGGCGAAGACGCCGCAGAAGATTCCAAGCAAGCGGTGCCCCGGGCCCGCGGCGCCCCACCACCCTGCCACCGCGAACAGATTGAATCCGCCCAGGGACTGGAGCGAGGTCAGCAGGCCGGCCAGCCGACCCGCCGGCCGGGCCTGTTCCCACACGCGGGTGAACCGCTCCGTCAGGACGGCATCCAGCGGCCCAATCCCCGGGGCGGGCCACACCCCGAGCAGGAGCGGAAAGACCGGGTTTCCCAGGGCCAGAGAATTTCGTGCAATCCACGGCGCAGCGGCCACCGCCGCCCCGGCCAGCGCGACCAGCATCGCCGTCATGCCTCCCCCCGGCACGAAGGCAAAGCCGGCCAGCAGGGCTGGAATCGCGAGGGCGACGGAATTCTTGACCGCCACCGCGGCTCCCCCCAGGGCCCCGGCAAGCAGGGCCCGCCCCGTCCCGCCTCCACCCACCCGGGCGACGAGGGCGGCGGCCACCAGCGCGGCGGCGAGCAGGTCGTTCTTGGTGTGCGCGGCCGCCAGCACCACGGCCGGGCTGGCGAACAGTGCCTCCGAGGCCAGCATCGCCATTCTGAACACCCGGCTGGTCCAGGACCTGCGGGAACTCTTCGACAGCGTCATCGTCACCATGTCGGCCGCGCTCGACGCCCGCGACGCCATGACGGCGG
>JAHFSL010000531.1 GCA_023265785.1 Candidatus Coatesiibacteriota bacterium
GGGATCTATGACGCGACGACGCCACGGGCGCTGGACGATGCGGCGGGGACCTTCGCGGGCGAGGCCGGCACCTTTCCGATGGGATTCGTGGTGGGCGGGGCCGCCTACGCCATGGACTTCTCCTGGCTCAAGGGGCTGGAGCGGCTCCAGCCCGCCGGCGGGATCGGCCTGCGGGTCATGTTCCAGCAGGTGGACCATGCCTCGTGGATGGGCGTCACGACGGACCTGGGCGTGAAGGTGCACCCGGGCGCGGGATTCACCCTCGCGGGTGTGCTCCAGAACGCCGGGCTGGCGGCCGGGCCCTCCGGCCTCCCGCTCCAGTGGGTGACCGCGGTGGCGTGGGCGCAGGACGGCGTGGCCGCGGCGCATGACCGTTTCCTCCTGGAGGTGGATGCCCCCGTGGCCGTGGACCTGGGTTTCTCCGTCCGCACGGGCATGGAATACCGGGTCTCGTTCGGGGCGGTGAGCGCGGCGGTGCGCGGGGGCTGGAAGCAGGAGGTGGAGGTGCCGGGGGCCGCGGGGATCTCCGGCGGGCTGGGGTTCCGGTGGCGGATCGGCCGCCTGCCCTGGGGATTCGATTACGCGCTCGTGCCCTGGGGCACGTTCGGCGCCATCCACGCCATCTCGCTCACGCTCGGCGTGGTGGCGCCGCGTCCCGTCGTGGACGCGCGGGAAGCGCTGGCCGTCATGCGCACCCCGCCGACCGTGTTCCATCCCCTGCGCGACGGCCCGATCCGGATCCCGGTTCGCGTGGAAGCCGCCTCGGAACTGTCGGCCGTCCTGCTCGATGACCAGGGGGCCGCGGTGGCCACGCTGATGGTGCGCACGGCCGTTCCGCCGGGCGACGCGGAGGTTTCCTGGAACGGGGTCCTGCCCTCCGGCCAGTGGGCGGAATTCGGGCGCACCTACCGCATCCTGATCCAGTTGGGCGTCCAATCATGGACCCGGGACGTCTCCCCGGTGCGGGAGTAACATAGGACGAGCATGAATCGGGGGGCCGGCCGCGTGGCATGTCTGCTTCTCCTGGCCGCCTTGATGAAGCCCGGCGCCGGGCTGGCGGCCGCCCCCGTCCTCTCCTGGAGCCGCACCGTCAACGGTTCGGCCGACGGCACCGACCAGGCGAACGGGGTGACGTTCGGGCCCTCCTCCGCGGTCTTTGTGGCCGGGTTCCAGACCGTGACGGGGGAGGGCCAGAACTGGATCGTGCGGGCCTACGACAGTGCCGGGAATGTGCAGTGGACCCGGACCTGGGACGGCCCCAACAGTACCGATGATGGCGCGAACGCGGTGGCCGTGGACGGCACGGGCGCGGTCGTGGTGGCCGGATTCGAGTGGTTCAACGCGGGCGATGACCGCTGGCTCGTCCAAAAATACAGTGCCGCCGGCGGGGATGTGATGAGTTTCAACTTCAACGGGCTCGTCGGAGCCGCCAACCATGCCACCGGCGTGGGGATCGGGCCGTCCGACCAGATCACCATCACCGGCTGGGACCAGTACGCGGGGCCCAGCACGGGGTGGATGGTTCGCACCTACGATTCCGCGGGCGGGATCCTGTGGAGCCGGACCTATCGCGACCCGTGGGGGGACACCGACCGGAGCTATGCCGTGGCCGTCAATGCAAAATCCGGCGTGGTCGTCGTGGCGGGCGACGAGGAGCGGAATGATCTCGGGGAGACGTACAACTTCACGGTCCGGTCCTATGATTCCGCGGGGAATGACAATTGGAGTGACATGTATGACGGCGGCAGTGGCCAGGGGGATGGCGCCCGCGCGATCGCCCTCGACTCCTCCGCGAACGTGATCGTGGTGGGGGCCACCGTCCTGCCAGCCGGTGACGAGGATTGGCTCATTCGCAAGTACAACAGCGCGGGGAGCCTCCTGTGGTCCAAGGGGTATGGCGGATCAGCGGCCGGGGATGACGGGGCCAATGCCGTGGCCGTTGATTCCTCCGACAACATCATCGTCGCCGGCACGGAAACCACCTCCAATGGCGACACCGACTGGCTGGTCCGGGCGTACAGCCCCGCCGGCGCCCTGCTCTGGTCGCTCACGTACGGGGGGGCGTCCGGCGAGGACGACAGCCCCCGGGCCGTGGCTGCCGGCGCCCCGGGCGACATTGTCGTGGCCGGCTATGAAACCCGGTCCGACCTGGGAGAGGCCGAGAATCTCGTGGTGAGAAAGTACATCTTCCCCACTTCAGGCGGGTGCGGCCCGCTGGCGTGGACCACCATGACGAGCATGCCCACGGCCCGTGATGGAGCCGGGGGAACGAGCGATGGCATCACCTTCTATGTCGTCGGCGGCTCGAACGGTTCGAACCTCACGAAACTGTAAGCGTACCACCCCGGCTCGAATACCTGGACCACGCTCGCCCCGATGCCCACGGGACGCAATGAGGTGGGTGCGGGGACCATCGGAGCCACGGTGTACGCGATTGGTGGGG
>JAHFSL010000532.1 GCA_023265785.1 Candidatus Coatesiibacteriota bacterium
GGAGTCGAGCGCCCCGCTGATGGACGGCGTCCTGCGCCAGGACTGGAAGAACAGCTTCCGGACGGATCTGGCGAAGGACCATCCGGGTTTGATGCGCCTGCTCTACGACGGCGCGATCATGGAATTCTTCGGGCGGTTCCTCGGTCAGCCGGTGCGCCACTACGATTACACGTGGGTCCGGTCCGTGGGGCGGGGCCACGGGACTCCGCCGCACGAGGACATCGTGTACATGGGCCGGGGCACCTGGAACCTGTGGACCGTCTGGACGCCCATGGGCGACGTGTCCTGGGACCTGGGCGGGCTGATGGTGATCCCCGGCACCCACAAGCATGAGCGGCTCCAGCAGGGGTACGCCCGGCGCGATGTGGACACCTATTGTGTCGGCAAGCCCGGAACGGGCTGGAATACGCCGGGGACGGAGGGGTGGCTTTCCCTGGACGCGGTCGGGGTGCGGCGCGGCCTCAAGGCGCCCTGGTGTTCCACCGAATACCGTGCGGGGGATGTGGTCATCTTCTCCACGTGCCTGGTGCACGCCGGGCTGGATAACCACACGGACCGCATTCGCCTGTCAACAGATTCGCGGTACCAGCCCGCTTCGGAGCCCGCCGACGAACGGTGGATCGGGGTGAACCCCCCCGCCCACGGGCCGCAGGCCAAGCGCGGCCTGATCTGCTGACCGGCTTCCGGGGCGGACCTTCTATACTGAAGGCAGTTCGGGGACGGGGGGAAAGGGCTGGTCCGGGGGGGATGCCGTTAGCGTGACAGGATTGAAGCCGGAGGTGCGGCACGTGGTCGCCGCCTTGGTTTTTCTTGCCGGATCCGTTCGCGCCACCGGCCTGCTGGACGTGGCGCCGGACGCGGTGCCGCCATTTTCCACCATTGACACGATCTTCCCCAACTGGGTCCAGGCCCCCACGACCTCCTTTCAGCTCCTTGAGTGCGATGACGCGATTTGCGGCACGGGTTGCAACATCACCGGGCTCACGATTCTGAACTATGGGACGGCCACCGGCGGGGCCGCCGGGGATGTCCGGGGCATGTACTGGCTCATGACATGCGGTAGCAAGACCAACACCGGGATCCTGCCGATGACCTTTGCCGGCATCTGGAACATCCCTCTTTACGGTCCCCTGCCCGCATGGACCTGGGCGGGCAATGAGGCGTGGGGTGGCAATCCCTGCAACAACCTCGGATTCGCGTGCCTGTGCGCCCCGTCTCTCTTCATCTATACGGACATCAGCCCCTGCCCGGTGGACGGCGCCACACTCAAGCTGGGACCGGGGTTCAATGACGCCGTGAACCCGGCCTGGCCGGGCGGGATGTACGACTCCTGCGGGTACGCCGCCCCCTACGGGGTGGTGACCGACACCACCGTCAAGACCATTCGGTATGTGACCAAGGAAGTGGACAAGGATGTTGTCGCGCCGGGCGACACGGTCAACTACACGATCTATTATGGCCGGCCCGGAACCGTCGCCCTGACCAATATCGTCATCATGGACACGATGCCGGGGTTCACCCACCTCCTGCCGGCTTCCTCCGCGCCGCTCCCCGACCCGGGATTTGACCCGGATCCCGGCCCGCCCTCGCGCCTGCGGTGGACGATCATCCCGCCGCTCACGACGACCGGCGGACCCACGGGGCGGATCGTCTTTTCCCTCACGGTGGATTGGGGCAACGGGGAGGGCTTCGAACCGGGCTCGGGGGATTTCGGGGCGCCGGAGGGCTCCCGGATTCAGAATCGAACGGCCGCCTATTTCATCGGGACAACCTGCGCAACAAATTCTTCCATTACCCCGCCCACCGACTCCGTGGTCAGCCGGTTCCGGTTCTGGAAGGTGGGCAGCAACGACATCCTCTTCTCGCCCTCGCTGGGCCAGCCGCCTGACGAGATCACCTATGAAATCTTTCTGAAGAACCTCTCCCAGACGAAGACCTGGTGGGATGTCCGCGTGTGGGACACCGTGCCCGTGGAATTGGATTCCTGGTGCGCGGGATGCGGGATGGACGACCCGTGCAGTGGCTGGACGATGACCCCGTCGGGGTGCGCGGCGGCCTCGCCGGGCCGCCAGGTCGGCGGCGGGGTGACGCTGATGACCTGGCGGCTGGACATGCCGCCCGGCTCCACCATTGCCCTGCGCTGGAAGGGACAAGTCAGGCCGACCGACACCTCCGGGATGACCGCCCTCAACAAGGTGAGCGTCCTGGCGATCGGGCGAACGGGCATCGTGGACGGCACGGGGGGGTCGGGTGCGGTCAAGTCGTTCACGCACCAGGCGCCCATCGTCCTGCCCACGATCTATGTCAGCTACCTGGCGATGGCGGCCGGGGAGAACAGCTATTTTCAGTGCTGCAACGATGGCCCCATCTAGCCGTTGGATTTCAAGACCAAGTCCTACTTCATCGTCTTCTTTCCCCTGAACCAGAAGACGAATTTCAGT
>JAHFSL010000533.1 GCA_023265785.1 Candidatus Coatesiibacteriota bacterium
GAGAGGTTTCCCGGATCGTGGAACACCTGCTCGACGCGGGCCAATCCCTTGCCTATCACCAGTATTTCAAGCCCACCTTCCGCAGGCGCAATTATATTCCCCGGCACACGAACTACATTGTCGCCGCCAACCACGCCTCGCACCTGGACATGGGTCTGATCAAGATGGCGCTCGGCGATTCCGGCCCCGAGCTCGTGACCCTGGCGGCCTCGGACTATTTCTTCGACAGCAAGTACAAGCGCGCCTTCTTCTAAAACTTCACCAATATCGTCCCGCTCGAGCGCAAGGGGTCGCTGCGCCGGTCCTTCAAGCAGGCGATCGACCACATGCGCCAGGGCCGCAATATCCTGATTTTCCCGGAGGGGACCCGGTCGCGCACCGGCCAACTCCAGCCGTTCCAGCGGGGGCTCGGGTTTCTCGTGATGCACGGCGAGGTGGGCGTGCTGCCCATTTACCTGGCGACCCATGACGCGCTGCCCGCCGGCAGCGTGATTCCCCGCCAGCGGGAAGTCGGAGCCACCGTGGGCCCCTACTGCTCGCGCGAGTTTATCGCCACCCTGACCCAGGGGCTCGGGGCCTCCGAGTCCGAACGGCTCATCACGGCCTTCGTCCAGCACATCATCGAGTCCCTGCGCGACGGGACGCCTGTGGACCTGGACCCCAAGGCAGCGCGGGACAAGTGGAAGCGCGAGGGCGCGGCGGCGGCCAGCCAACCGGTCACCTCTGCCGGCGGCGAGGATGACGGCACATGAGCGGCCCAACCCTCGTCACCGGCGGCACGGGATTCCTCGGGCGGCACCTGCTCACGGCATTGGAACGGGCCGGGACCCCGATCCGGGTGCTGGCCACCCGCGAGCCGCGGTGGCGGGCCATCTCCCCCGCGGAATTCGTCACCGGCTCCATCACCGATCCGGCGGCCCTGCGCACCGCCTGCGCGGGCGTGGACACCATCTATCACCTGGCGGGGCTGGTCTCCCGGGACCCGGATGACCAGGCGCGGATGTACGCCCTCCACGTGGACGGCACCCGGCACCTGTGCGCGGCGGCGCGGGCCGCCGGGGTCCGGCGGATCGTCCTGTGTTCATCGAGCGGGACCATCGCCGTCACCGAGGATGGCCGGGAGATTCCCGATGAGACCCATCCGGTCCCGCTGGGCCTGATCGCCCGCTGGCCGTACTACCTCAGCAAGCTCTACCAGGAACGCACCGCCCGCGCGGCGTGCGCGGAGGGCGGCCCCGAGCTGGTCCTGGTCCACCACAGCCTCACCCTGGGGCCGGGCGATGAGCGGGGTTCCTCCACCCTGGATGTCCAGCGGCTCCTCGACCGGCAGTTTCCGTTCACCCCGACGGGGGGCGTGAGTTTCGTGGATGTCCGCGACGTGGCGGATGCCCTGGTCGCCGCCATGGAGCGGGGCCGTCCGGGGGAATCCTACCTGCTGGGGGCGGCCAACTGGACCTGCCGGAAGTTCTTTGACCGGATCGCGGACCTGTCGGGAGTGCGGGCCCCGGTCGTGACCATGGAAAAACACCTCCTCCGCTGGGGAGGTGCGGCGGTCGATGCGGCGTACCGCCATGTCGGACGGACCCCGCCGGTGGACCGTGCCACCGCCGAGATGGCGACCTATTTCTGGTACTGCGACGCGGGGAAGGCGGCGCGCGAGCTGGGGTTTGCCGGCCGCGAACCGGCGGAGACGCTGGCCGACACGATCACCGCACTCCGGCATGGTGCCGCTGCCTGAGTCCGGGCCACCCCTGATCCCGGGCGAACGACCGCGGCGGGTGGTAGTCATCGCCCATGGGGGCCGGCTGGGGCACCGGCGGGCGGAGCTGACGCGGGCCGTCACCCGGGCCTTCGGGGACCGGTTGGCGGGGGTGGACTTCACCGGCGGGCCCGGTGAGGCCGGCGTGCTGGCGGCCGCGGCCGCCGACGCGGGGGCCGATGCCATCATCGCGGCCGGGGGCGATGGGACGGCCTTCGAAGTCCTGCAACCGCTGCGGAACCGTCCGGTGGCCCTCGGCATCCTGCCGACCGGAAGCGGGAACGATTTCGCGTTCCACCTCGGGATCCGCGGTGACCTGGCAGGGCTGGCGGACGGGCTCGGCCGGGCCGAGATCAGGATGCGCGACCGGTTCGAGGTCAACGGGCTGGTCCTCGCCACCGCCGCGGCTTTCGGCACGGCGGCGGAGGTCGGGCGGGAAGCGGACCGGCTGCGGGCCCGGGTCACGCACTGGCACCGGGTGCCCGCGCCACTGCGCGGGGCGGTGTACCAGGTGGCCGCGGTCTCCCGCGTCGTCCGCGACCTGGACGAACCGTTTGGCTTGACGGTCACCGGCGAGGGATTTTCGCACCGGATCCGCGCCTGGTCGGCGGTCGTCGGCGACAGCCGCCGGATCGGCGGGGCCTTTCTTGCATTCCCGCATGCCTCCAAGCGGGACGGCGTG
>JAHFSL010000119.1 GCA_023265785.1 Candidatus Coatesiibacteriota bacterium
GTGGACATCATCCAGGCCATGGGCCGGATCCTCCTCTACCTGAAACCCTACGCCTGGTACACGGTCTTCACGGTCTTCATCACGGCCCTGGGCACCGCCATCCAGCTGGTGCCGCCCCAGTTGACCCGGACCATCATTGACAAGGCGATCCCCGGCAAGGACTACCACCTCCTCGGAATGATGGTGCTCGGGTTCCTGGCCGTCAACGTCACGTCCACCCTGCTTCAGATTTACAACGGCAAGCAGTTGGCCTGGCTGGGCGGCCGGGTGGGCACCGACATCCGCGCCCACGTCTTCCAGTCGGTGGAACGGCTGGGCATGAACTTCTTCGACCGGCGCCATGTCGGCCAGGTGATGGCGCGGGTCATGAACGACTCGGGCAACCTCCAGAACTTCCTGATTGACGGCTTCCCCTTCCTCGCCCAGAACGCACTCCTGCTGGGCGGCATCGTCTTCCTGCTCATGCGCGAATCCGTCACGCTCACCCTGCTCATCATGATCCCGGTGCCGCTCATGTTCATCGGCCAGTACCTGTTCTGGAAGTATGTCCGCAGTCTTTCCCACAAGGCCTGGAACCAGTTCGCCCTCCTGAACAACCGCCTGCACGAGTCCATCTCCGGTGTCCGGGTGGTCAAGGCGTTCTCCCAGGAGGGGCAGGAACTCGAGCGGTTCAACAAGCAGAACAACCGCTGGTTCCAGTCCCAGTATGTGGTGGACGGGTTCTGGGCCGTGTTCCACCCCGGCATGCACCTGTTCGTGACCTCGGGCGTCCTGATCGTCTGGTGGATCGCCGGCAAGTGGAACATCGAGGGGCAGTGGACGCTCGGGCGGCTCTTCCTCTACAACAACTACCTCTGGATGTTCTACGGGCCGCTCCAGTGGTTCAGCCAGGTCAACAACTGGATGACGCGGGCCTTCGCGGGCGCCGAGCGGATCTTCGAGACGATCGACACCACGCCGGAGGCCTACGAGCCCCCCGACGCGGTGCCCCTGCCCAACATGAAGGGCGAGATCGAGTTCCGCAATGTCACCTTCTCCTACGAGAAGGGCCGCCCGGCGCTCAAGGATGTCTCCTTCAAGGTCCGGGCGGGCGAGATGATCGGACTCGTGGGCAAGTCGGGATCGGGCAAGTCCACCCTGCTCTCCATGCTCTGCCGGTTCTACCAGCCCGAGGAAGGCGAGATCCTGATTGACGGCATCCCCATCACCAAGATTCAGTTGGCCGATCTGCGCAAGAGCATCGGGCTGGTCCTGCAGGATCCCTTCCTGTTCGGCTCGTCCATCTACGACAACATCAGCTACAGTCGGCCGGATGCCTTGTTCGACCAGGTGGTCGAGGCCGCGCGCGCCGGCAACGCCCATGACTTCATCATGCGCAAGCCCGACGCCTATGACACCCGGGTGGGCGAGCGCGGGAGCCGCCTGTCCGGCGGCGAGCGCCAGCGCATCTCCATCGCCCGCGCCATCCTCCATAACCCGCGCATTCTGATCCTGGACGAGGCCACCTCCTCGGTGGACACCGAGACCGAGGCCAAGATCCAGGAAGCGATGGACCGGCTGGTCCGCTACCGCACCACCTTTGTGGCGGCGCACCGGCTCTCGACCCTGCGGGCCGCGGACCGGATCTTCGTGATGGATGAGGGCAAGCTGGCCGAGGCGGGCACGCACGATGCCCTCCTGACCAAAAAGGGAATCTATTATCGGCTGGTGAAGGCCCAGGAAAAGGCCTGGCGGCGCTCCCGCCGGAGCCTCTCGATCGCGCAGTGAGGCGGTCCAAGTCGGCTCCCACCCTGGACGCGAAAAAGGTCCGCATCACGGCCAATCCAGACGGCACCATGACCCTCAAGGGCGGCGGCCGAACCTGGAA
Source organism: Candidatus Coatesiibacteriota bacterium (assembly GCA_023265785.1). Classification (GTDB taxonomy): domain Bacteria; phylum Oederibacteriota; class CAKKQC01; order CAKKQC01; family CAKKQC01; genus JAHFSL01. Next base: position 1,868 of record JAHFSL010000119.1, read on the forward strand.
GAAGGTACGCGTGCGCCTGGGCCGGCCGTTGTTCAGGCCCGACGAGTTTGCGGCGGCGTTGGAGGACGGGCAGGGTGAGAGCGCCCTGCTGGTCAACCTGCCGGCGCTAGAGGCGAAGTCGAAGGCCGCGCTGGAAACCCACCGGCTCCGGCACAACCTCACCTGCAAGATCCTGAAGGTCAATAGCCTCGCCCACCAGTTCGGGAGTGCCTTCTGGGATGTGGAGACCGAGAAGGGGCCACGCCAGTTCGTCATCCGCGGCACCTCCGAGCATGTGCGATGGCTGAGCGACGACCGCCTGCTGATCACCGATGTCCACCACAACCGGTTCGAGGTCCCCAGCATCACGGGGCTGGATCGCCGCAGTCAGGGTCTGATCAGCCTGATTCTCTAGCGCGCCGTTCCGGCGGCGCGCTCCAGGTCCTGCCGGGTGTTGGCGGCGGAGGCGTAGCCCCGGAAGACCAGCGGCTTGCGGCCATCGCCGAATTCCACGACCAGCGTCGGGAAGGCGTCAATGTGATAGGTGCGCTGGAGCGCCTCGATATCCGGCGGGTTCTTCCCGTCCTCCGACTTGCGATCCATGACCCGCACCGGCACGAACCGGCTGTTGATCATTGCCGCATCGGCCGGATTGCCGAAGACCTCGGTGGTCATGCGTTTGCAGGGCGGGCACCACCCGGCGGTGAAATCGTAGAGGATGGGCCGGCCCAGCCGTTTGGACTCGGCCGCCGCCTCGGCGGGGGCGCGCCACCGGACGAGGCCCGCGCCCTCCGCCGCCGCGGGAGGTGTGGTGAACCGGGCCGCCGCCGCCCACCCCAACGCCGCGAGCACGGTTAGCGCCACCAGCCACGGGGGCGTGCCCCGACCCAATCCGCGGGGGGAAGAAGGACCGTCAGGCGGCGGCATACGACAGTTGGCGGCGATTCAGGATGACCACGGCCAGGGTGAGCGAGGCGCAGGTGACGAAGGCGAACGCTCCCAGGGCTCCCCAATTCACGCCCGTTCCCGCAAACGCGGCGTGAATCTTGAGGGAGGGCATGAGGAGGCCGGACGCCGATTCCGCCAGGGCGGCCACACGCGACCAGCCGCGCGTCATGGCCAGCACCCGCAGGAGCGAGAGGGCGGCATAGGTCAGCATGGCCCCGCCCATCTCCTTGGCATTGCCGGCCACGACCGAAAACACGACCAGCACGGCGGCTGAACCCGCCGCGCCCACGGCGGAGATGGCGGCACCGCGCACCAGAAACGCCAGGTCGGCCGGGGCCCCCAGTTTCCAGGCCACCACGCCGGTGATGACGGCCTGGAGGACCATCATGGTGGCGGCCAGCGCCGTCAGCGCCAGCCACTTGCTGAAGACATACGCCGACCGCCGGACGGGCCGGGCCAGCACGAGGAGAATCGTGCCTGAACTGATGTCCTCCCCGATGAGCCCCGCCCCCGCCACCCAGACCACGAAGGTCTCGAAAAACGCGAAGGCGCTCCCGATCGCCGTGCGCTCCTGCTCGGTATGCATGAAGGCCATCAGGATTGCCGGCCAGATGAGCAGGAGGAGGACACCCACCCACCGGCCCGGGGCGGCGACCCGCTCGCGCAGGGTGGTCCGGAAAATGACGGGGTGGATCACGCCCGCCCGTCCCGCCCCTGAAAGAAGAGCCGTTCCAGCCGCCCCCGGTCGGGCACGGCCTCCACCACGGGCGCGCGCAGTCGCACCAGGGTCGCCAGGAGCCGCGCCGCCGCCCGGTCATCGGGCACCGCGAACCGCGCCTCCTCCTCCCCGCATGAGAGCAGACGCGCCCCCGCCCGCTCGGCGATGGCACCCAGCCGCTTCTGGAGGGACGCGGAGAAGCCCGGCGCAGCGGCCCGCAGGGTCAGGGTCCGTTCCGTGTCCGCCCCCGCCTTGAGGGTCTCCACCGACGTCACCCGGCCCGCCTGCACATAGGCCACCCGGTCGCACAGCCGCTCCAACTGCTCCAACTGGTGCGAGTTCACGATGACCGTGACTCCCGTCCGGGGCAGGTCGGCCAGCAGGGCCCGGACGGCGGACGCGCCGATGGGATCCATGCCGGAGGTGGGCTCGTCGAGCAGGAGATACCGGGGACGGCCGATCAGCGCCTGGGCCAGCCCCAGCCGTTGAAGCATTCCGCGGGAATATTCCTTGACCCGCTTGGCCCCCGCATCGCGGTCCAACCCCACCCGGTCGAGCCCGGAGGCCACGTCGCGGGAGCGGTCGGCGGCGGGCGCGCCGGCCAGCGCATGGTGATAGCCGAGGAAATCCTGGCCCGTCATCCACCGGTCGAACATCAGCCGCTCGGGCAGGTATCCGGTCACGGCGCGCACCGCGAGGTCGTCGGGCGCCAGGCCATCCACCGTGACCGTGCCCTCGTCGGGAAAGAGGAAGCCGAGGAGACAACCCATCAGCGTCGTCTTGCCCGCCCCGTTCGGGCCGATCACCCCGAAGATCTCACCGGGCCGGATGGCCAGCGAGACCCCGTCCAGCGCCCGCACCCGCCCCCGGCGGTAGGTCTTGGACAGCCCCGCCACGACGATGCCGGTTCCGGTCACCGTCCTGCGCGGTCTGGACTATCGGGCCGAGGGCGCAGGAGCGCGGTCGGCGCGCATCAGCGCGCCGACCAAAGCATGCCGCGCTTCTGGATTTCCAAGGCCTCGGCCACGGCGAAGTCTGCGTTGGTATGCCCCAGCGAGGAGAAGAACACCTTGCCCTTCCCCCACCGCTTCTTCCAGACGACCGGCATGACCACGCCGTCGATCCAGTCACACACCTTCCCGTCAAAGGTCGTCGTGGCGAGCACCTCGGCGCCCGGATCAGTGTGCATGTAGTACTGCTCGGAGTGCATCCGGAAATCCTTCAGCCCCTTGACGATGGGATCGGCGGGCTTCGTGATGTTGACCGTGTAGTCCATGATGTTGCCGGGATGGGCTACCCACTGCCCGCCGGTCATGAATTGATATTCCGTATTGTTGCGGAATGAGTCGCACATGCAGCCGTGCCAACCCGCCAGCCCGGCACCCGCCTTCACGGCCTCCAGCAGGCCCTTCTCCTGCTCGCCCGTGATGCTACTCATCGTCCAAACCGGCAGGATTAGGTCCTGCGCCGCCATCAGCCCCGCGTCCGCATAGCAGTCGAGGGAATCGAAGATCTTCACCTCAAATCCCTGCGACTCCAGCCACGGCGCAAAGATATCCACGGACTGCTTGGGCGTGTGCCCGTCCCACCCGCCCCAGGTGATCAGCGCCTTCTTGGTGGCCATCAGGACTGCATCATATCAGCGCGGCCGCGTCAGAGGCCATGTCGGACGCCCAACCGGACCAGCGCCCGGCGGGACCGGCGGTAGGCGTCCATGATCCGGGGTACCTGCCCCACATCCACGCCCATGGGACCGGCAAACCCCACCCGGTCCAGCGCCTCGAAGACCCCGTCCCAGTCAATGGCCCCGTCACCGATCGCCCGGTGGGCATTCGTCAGCCCGTCATTATCGGAGGCATGAACATACTTGATGGCACGGCCCAGCTTCATGATGGAGAGCGGCAGGAGTTCCTTCTGGCCGTGCTGGTGGCCGGTGTCGAAGACCACCCCGAACCCCTTGCGGCCAACCGCATCGAGGAGCCGGAGCATGGCCTCGGTGTTGGAGACCATCTCCCCCACCCGCGGCTCGACGAGGAGCGTCAGGCCGCCCCGGTTGGCGATCCGCTTGCACCGGCCGATCCCGTCCACCAGCGCCGCCCACTGGCGGTCCCACGAGAACCCCTTCGGGATGCGCACCTCGTACCGCTCGTTGAACCGCACGGCCTTCTTGTACGGCGCCACGCCGCGAAAGTGCAGCGGCGGCGTGAAGCTGTCCACCTGCACCAGCCGGGAGCCGAAAAAGTCCGCCAGTTCCGCCCCCATCCCAAAGAGGTCCACGGCCCGCCGCCGCCGGCGGGCATCCATGCTGACCAGGTCGGGCAGGACCGGGCAGAAATTGATGATGGCGAGCCCCAGCCCGGCGCACAGGTCCTTCAGCTCATGGCGGGCGCCGTAGACTTCCTTGAGGTTGGGCTCGCGGACCCCTTCCAGCTCGATGGCGGTGAATCCCATCGCCGCCATCTCGCGGATCGCGCGGCGGGTCAGCGCCAGCGAGGGCGGGTACCCGTACCGGGAGATCGTATAGAGCCAACAGCAGTTGACGGTCATCAGGGCGGCCGTCAGCCCAGCGGGCGGCCCTTGGCGAGGAAGTAGGCGATGTTGATGAGGTACCCGGCCGCCGACGGCAGGAATCCGCCGACGACCAGCCCCGCAAAGAAGGGCTTGTACCGCTCGTACCCTTCGACCCCGGTCATCTTGAGCACCAGGGTCTTGACGCCCCAGGCCAGCATCCCGGTGAACACCCACTGGTGGGCGTTGGAGCCGCCGCCACTGCCCAGCGAGGCGAGGATGAATCCGACCGGGTGCAGGAACCAGCCCACGACCTGGTTGCGCAGGACGATCAGGGCCACCATGAGGATGCCCCCCGACGCGATCCAGCCCATGCGGGTCCAGTCCGGCCCCACCGGGTTGCGCGCGCATTCCGTCGCCTGGTTGAACGGGATCTGCATCTGGTACTGGTATTCCCACGCGCCGAAGTTGTTGGCGCCATGGCGGTACGCGGTGTAGGCGGTGCCCAGCATCGCCAGCGCCGTGGCCAGCGAGGCGGCGCCCACCATCACCCAGACCAGCCCGCGCGGATAGCGCGCCCCGGACCGCAGGCGCTCCCCCTCCGCCGCGTTGGTCACGGGGTTGATCGTGCTCGTGCCGTAGATCCAGCACATGGACACGGCCAGCGCCGCCATGCCCGCGGGGGCGAGGGCCCGGGTCCCCACCATGATGGTCGTGAGATCCATGGAGTCCACGGGAAGCCCGACCTCCAGGGAGGACTCCGCCGCCACCCGGGCCACGCCCAGCCAGGTGACCGCCTGCGTGCTCCAGGCCACCAGGAGGCCCCCGGGGTGCCGCAGGCCCAGCACCGCCATCGCCCCCACCAGCCCCGCCGACCCCGCGAGGAAGGCGCTGACCGTGGCGCGCGGCGAAAGCCACGACCAGTCGTCGTCCTCACCCCGCAGGGCTGCGGACAGGTAGGCGCGAATCGTGTGGCGGGACGACCAGAGGCTCGCCAGCAAGAGGGCGACAAGGGCCCCCTCGGTCTGCAGGTTGCCGATGTTGCTCCCGCCCGAGTAGAGGTCGGTATGTTCCAGCTTGAACCCGGCGAGGCCCATGGCCCAGTTCTTGATCGCCACCAGGAAGAAGAAGACCACCATGGAGAGGACGATATCGCGGTGCACGAAATACAGCAGGCCGAAAAGTCCCAGCTTCAGTTCCGTCTGGATGGTCTGGGCTCCCTTGAACCACTCCACGCCGTTCTGGTCGCCGCCAAAGTACAGGTTGGCCGCCGGGAAGATCGGGGCGAACCGCCGCAGGAGGTT
>JAHFSL010000534.1 GCA_023265785.1 Candidatus Coatesiibacteriota bacterium
TGGTGGTGGCTCGCGCACGCGCGCACCCGGAACGCGTGGCCTCGGGTCCTGCGCGACACCGGGCTGGCGGTGGGATGGGCCTCGGTCTGGACCGGGGTCTGGCTCGGGAAGAACTGGCTGTTCACCGGCAACCCGTTCTTCCCGCTGATGCAAACGGTCTTCGGCGGCATCGGGTGGGATGCCGCCCACGTGATCCGGTGGATGCACGACAACGTCAAGTACGGCACCGGCCACGGGTCACTGGAGGCGTGGCTCACCATGCCGCTCAAGGCCTCCATTGACATCCCCGACTTCGGGACGTTCACCCTCAATCCGTTCCCGCTCCTGTTCCTGCCCGTCCTCGCGTTCGTGCCCCGGGTCCCTGCCGCCGTCCGGTTCTGCGCGTTCTACGGGTTCGGGTACGCGGTAATCTGGGCCACCTCCTCCCAGCAGACCCGGTTCCTGTATCCCGCCATGGTGCAGGCGGCGGTGGCCGTGGCCTTCGTGGCCCTGCGCGCGGGAGCCGGGGCCTGGGCGGCGCGCGGGGCGCTCTCGCTGGCGGCCACCTGGATCCTGGTGGTGGGGGCGTTCGGCATGGTGCATAACCGCTATTCCAATAACGCGCTCGTGCCATACACCACGGGGCACCTGTCACGGGAAGACTTGCTCCGGCTGGGCGTGCAATACTACGAAACCGTGAGATACGCCGGCACCGTGACCGGTTCGCGCGACCGCGTGCTCTTCCTGGCCGGAGACGAGAATTACTACATGCCCCGGCGCCGCATCTGCAACAGCATTTACGACCGGTCCTGGCTGGGGGATGAGGCCGCCCGGGCGGCGGACGCCCCCGCCCTCCTCAAGGCCCTCCGGCGCAACCGGGTCACCCGGTTCATCGTCCACGAGGCGCGGGGGGACGAGTACGCCCCCTACGGGATCTATGACTGGGGCCGGAAAGCCCAGGACACCTTCCTGGAAGTCTGGCACGCGTACGCGAAGCCGGAGTTCGACAACAAGGGGGTCTTTCTCTTTCAGCTCCAGGCCAAGCCCGTGCCGGCCGCCGACCGCAAGGGGGGCCGCCCGTCCTGGTTCTATCCCGGCGAGACCGTCCGCCGGTCGGTGGACCTGGTGCACGATGCCGACCTGGCGTTCCAGGCCAACCGGAAGGCGGAGGGGCTCCGCATTTGCGAGGAGCTGGTGCGGCTCATGCCGGAGGTGTCGCACGCCCGCGCGTACCGCGGGTACGCCCTCGGGCTGTCGGGCCGGCGCCGGGAAGCGATGGCCGACTACGAGCTGGCGATCCGGTATGGCTGGCCCACCGCGGTGGTTTACTACAACCTGGGAATCCTCCTCGAAGCGGACAAGAAGTACGCACGGTGCCTTGACCTGTATGAGAAGGCCATCGCCATGGATCCCGGGCTGTCGGGCGTGCAGGAGCGGGCGATGGAGGCGGCCATCCAATTGCGCCGGTTTGGGAAGGCCCTCACCTACGGGGAGGCCGCCCTGGCCGCCAAACCCACCGACCGCGATCTCGATGCGCGGGTGGCGCGCCTGCGGCAGGTGGTCACGGCAACGGGCCCCGGGAGCGGCACCCGGTGACCTCCGCCTCCCGCGCCATCGCCGTCTTCGATTCGGGCGTCGGGGGGCTGACCGTGTTCCGGGCCCTGCGCCGCCGCCTGCCCCATGAGTCCCTGGTCTATTTCGGCGACACGGCCCATGTCCCGTACGGCACCAAGTCGGCGGAGACGGTCCGGCGGCTCACCCGCGCGCACCTCGCCTTTCTGTCCCGGCGCCGGGTCAAGTGCGCGGTGGTGGCCTGCAACACCGCGTCCGCCGTGGCGCTGGATGGTGCGGCGCTGGACCGGACGCTGAACGGCCACGGCCCCGCCGTGCCGATCATCGGCGTAATCGAGCCGGGGGTCCGGATGGCGCTGGCCCGGACCCGGTCGGGGCGCATCGGCGTCCTGGGCACCAGCACCACCATCGCGTCGGGCGCCTACCAGCGGCGGCTGGCCGCGGCGGGGGGCGTCCGCGTCACCGCCCGGGCCTGCCCGCTGTTCGTGCCCCTCATCGAGGCGGGCTGGGCGGATCATCCGGTGGCCCGGCGGATCGCCGCCGAATATGTGGCGCCGCTCAAGGCGGCGCGGGTGGACACGGTCATCCTGGGGTGCACCCATTACCCGCTCATCAAGCCGGTGCTGGGACGGGTGCTGGGCCGGGGCGTGGAACTGGTGGACTCCGCGGAGGCCGTGGAAATGGAGGTCGAACGGATCCTGGCCGGGCGCGGTCTGCTGTGCCGCACGGGTTCGGGCCATGACACCTTCTTTCTGACCGACACGGGCGGCACCTTCCCGGAGATCGCGCGCCGGTTCCTCGGCAGTCCGATCCGGCGGCTGGTCCGGGTGGATACCGGCGTCGACACGGTCCGGGACGCGGTGCGGGCATGATGCGGCGGC
>JAHFSL010000535.1:0-1955 GCA_023265785.1 Candidatus Coatesiibacteriota bacterium
CGCGACGGACCCGCCGGGCTGGAGGCGTGGCTGACGCCCGCCCAGGCCGCCCGGTTTGATCCCGCGGATGCGTAGGGTCCACCCGCCCGGCCGCGCCCGCCCGGCCGCACTCGCCGCGGCCCTGCTCTGCCTCGCCGCCGCCTCGGCCTCGGCCGACTTCGGCCGGAACAAGGTGCGCTACCGCAGTTTTGACTGGAAGGTGCTCAACACCGACCACTTCGAAATCTACTACACGCCCGAGGAGGAGGATTTGGCCTGGGAGGTCACGGAGATCGCGGAACGGTCCTGGCAGAGGGAGTTCGAGTACTTCCGCATGATCCGCGCGCCCGCCCGCAAGATTCCGCTGTTCCTGTATGCCACCTTCAACGACTTCATCCAGACCAACGTCTCGCCGGAGGTCCTCGAAGAGGGCGTGGGCGGGTTCACCGAGGTCTTCAAGACCCGGGTCTGCCTCCCGCTGGGGCCCTCCGAGGAACAGCGGCGGATCGTGATTGCCCACGAGCTGGTCCACACCTACCAGTTCAACCTGCTCTACGGGGAGGGCCTGCGGTCCTACAGCCTGTACAAGTCGGTCCTGGTGCCGATCTGGTTCATGGAAGGCATGGCGGAGCATGTCGCCGATGACTGGGACCCTCAGGGTGAGATGGTGCTCCGCGACGCCGTCCTGACCGACCGCCTGCCCTCCCTGACCCTCCTGCATTCCTTCAACCACCTGGAGCCCCACGACGCCTACCTCGGGTACAAGGCGGGGCAATCGGCGTGCGACTTTCTGGGGGCCAGGTACGGTGAGGACAAGATCCCGGCGATCATCAAGGGCATCGAGGACGCGCGGACGTTTGCGCAGGTCTTCCAGGACAAGGTGGGCGTGCCCCTCAAGGACTTCGACCGTCGGTGGCACACCGACCTCAAGGAACGCTTCTGGTCCTGGTCGCGGGGCCGCAAGGACGCGGGCGACTACGGGACACCGCTGGTCGCCGGCCGCCCCGGCCACACGGTTATCAATTCCTCCCCGGCGGCCTCGCGGGCCGATGACCGCATCGCGTTCCTCTCCGACCGCCGCGGTGACCGGAACCTCTACCTGCTGGCCAAGGGGGGCTCGCCCTCCACGGTCTTCTCCCCGACGAAGTTCCAGCACATCCAGGGGAGTACGCCGGACTGGTCGCCGTACGGCGACCGCATCGCCCTCGTCGTGTCCGAGGGAGCCCGCAACGCGATCGCCCTCGTCCAGGTCGCCGGGGGACCGTTGCGCCGACTCTTCAAGGCGCCGCGCGTCCGGCTCCTCCGGTACCCCTTCCTTGACGTCGCCCATCCCCGCTACGCGCCCGATGGCACCCACCTGGCCTTTGTCGGGTTCACCGGGCGCTCCTCCGAGATCTATCTCACCGACCTGGCCACGGGCGCCTACCGGCAGGTCACCCATGACCGGCGGGCCGCCGGCCATCCGGCGTTCACCCCGGACGGGAACAGCATCGTGTACGAGTCCGAGGCCGCCGATGGGACCCGCCTGATGGTGGTGGACTCCGTGGCGGCCGGCACCCCGATCTCCCGCCCATTGATCCCCGGTCAGGTCGTCAAGGGGACCAGGCCGGATGTCTCGCCGGACGGGCGCCTGGTCCTGTTCGACTCGGGGGAGGGCGGGGCGCCGAACCTGTGGGTCGCGGCGCTCAACGGCACGGAGCTCCGGCAGGTCACCGATGCGCGCACGGGCATCTGGGGCGGCCGCTGGGCCCGTGACGGCAAGCGCATCGTGGCCACCACCCTGGAGGGCGGGTGCCAGAACATCTACCTCCTGGACGAGGCCGTCGCGCGGACGGCGGCGGTCCCGACGCCCGCCGCGCCCGCCGGCCCGGGAGGGCCCCCACCCCTGGCGCCCGCCCCGGCGGAAACCGGCCGGCCGGTGGACCTGCGGGGTTCCCGGATCCTTCCGCCCGTCCGGCTGTTCGACTTGAGTGCCA
>JAHFSL010000535.1:1965-2430 GCA_023265785.1 Candidatus Coatesiibacteriota bacterium
GACGGCGGTGCCGCGACGGCGGGAGTCCTGCTGGCGGCCGCCGTCGCGCCGTTCCCCGGTGGATTCGCCTCATTCTCCCGCGCCGCCCTGGCGGCGGCGCCGTTTCCCCGGCCCACGTTTGCCGTGCCTCATCCGGCCCCGGCCGCCCCGCGTCCGTCCCTGGCGGCGGTGGCGGCCTCCTCCACCACACTCGTCGCTCTCACGTCCGCCCCCGTGCCCGAAGTAGTGGTCGCCCCCCTCGCGCTTACGGTCATGCGGTCCGGACCCGAACTTGAATTGCGGTGGGCGACCCCGCCGGGCGTGGCGGGACTCACCAGGTACGAGGTCTTCCGGGCCACGCGTGGAGGCGCCCGCAGTCTCCTCGCCGTCCTGTTCGATGCCACCGTCACCGGCTGGCGCGACACGACCTGGATCTACGCTGAGCCCTACGTGTACCGGGTCGAGGGTCACACCGCCACGGGGGTG
>JAHFSL010000536.1 GCA_023265785.1 Candidatus Coatesiibacteriota bacterium
GAGCAGGTCCTTGCGCTTGCGGTAGTAGGGCAGGTACTCGGACAGGTGGCCGGAGGACTCGGTGATGAACGCCCCGAACTGGAGCATCATGTCCTTGCGGACCAGGTCCCAGCCGTCCTTGGGATCGGCGGGCTTTCCCGCCAAATCGCACCGCGCCTTCGCCTTGAGGACGGGGTAGAGGTCCCGGCCCTGGTGGCGGAGCGTGGTGAACCAGGCCAGGTGGTTAATGCCGGCGCACTCCCACTCCATCTCGTCATAGGGAACGCCGGCACGGCCCGCCAGCAGGTGGCTCGTGCCCTGCACCGAGTGGCACAGCCCCACGACCCGCATGGAGGACGCCCGGCCCGCGGCCAGGCACATCATGCTCATGGGGTTGGTGTAGTTGAGGACGAGCGCCCGCGGGCACAGCCGCTCCGCATCGCGCAGGATATCGAGGAAGACCGGCACGGTGCGCAGGGCTTTGAAGAGGCCGCCGGGACCGATGGTGTCACCGATGCACTGGTCGATCCCGTAGGCGAGGGGAATATCGTTGTCCCACTTGACGCACTGGACCCCGCTCACCTCAATGCAGTTGACGATGTAGTCCGTGCCCCGCAGGACGTTCCGCCGGTTTGGTGACGCGGTCACGGTCCAACCCGCCGCACGCCCCGTCCGGTGCACCAGCCGCGTGATGAGCTGGTTCATCATGCCCAGCCGCCGGCGGTCAATGTCCACCAGCGCGATCTCGCCCCGGTCGGCGCCGGGAATCCGCAGGATGTCGTTCATCAGCCTGGGCGTAAAGGAACTCCCGGCGCCCAGCATCGTGACCTTGATGGGCCGGGGCATCGTGCCGCGCAACCCCTTGGTGCGCTCCTCGTCCCGGGTGTGATCCGCGTGTCCCGCCATACCTGCCAGCCTACCAGACCGCCGGACGGCTAGAAGTCCTCGGCCGACCCCTTCTTGCCCTTGCCCTGCACGGGATCGAGCGTCACCAGGTAGGACGCCAGCGCCTTCATCTCGGCGGGCAGGAGCACCTTGCCCCATTCGGGCATCCGCACCATCGGGGCGGGCTGGCGGGGATTCGCCGCCCCGGGGATACTGCCCAGCCGGATCTTCTCCACCAGTTCCTCGGCGTTGTACCGGTCACGCACGCCCCGCAACGAGGGGATTTCCCCGCCGACCACATTATTGTTGGGGTTGCCGCCGACACCGGCGATTCCATGACAGCCGGTGCACCCCGCGTGCAGGAAGATGGTCTCGCCGCGCTTGACCGGATCCTTGGCCAGCGCGGGAACCTCCCACGGCTTGCCGTCGCGCGCAAACGCCTCGCCCTTCTGCTCTGCCAGAAACGCCACCAGGTCCTTGCGGACGGACTCGGGAAGGTGCAGGTTGGGCATGACGGTGTGCCCCTTCCAGGCATGCGGGTTGCCCAGCCAGAGGTCCAGCCACGCGGCCGTCTTCCGGAATCCGATATAGGAAAGGTCGGGGCCGTAATGAGCCCCGGCCGCCCCGATGGCATGGCACCGGACACAGCCGAATGCGTGGAAATACTCTCGCCCCCGCGCCACCGGATCGGTGGCGCGCTGGCAGCCAGCCAGCGCCCCAAGCAGAACCGCCGTCAGGACCTTCGCGCGATGCCCCATGAAGTCCCGCCATCGTAACCAAGCGCCCGGATGAAGTCAACGGGTCCATGACCCCCATCATGTCCCCGGTTGATCCCCGTCCTAGGCAACCCCGGGTCGGATTGTACCGCTTGACACCCTCTGCTAGAATCCGCGGAGCATGAACGGGTTCAACTGGGGGCTTCCGGAACAGGCCTCCACCTACGCGCCGCATATTGACTGGGGCATCGGCATCCTCCACTGGGTCATGGTGGCGATGTTCGTGATCTGGGGCGCCTTCACCCTCTACTGCCTGGTGAAGTACCGCGCCCGCACGGGCGTCCGGGCCCAGTACGAGGGACCGGATCATCTTTGGGCCCTCACCCCCGACCTGGCGGTCGTTGCGTTCGAACTCATCCTGATCTTCGTCTATGCCATTCCCCGGTGGAATGCCATGCGCCGGGAGCCTCCCGCCGAAGCCGCCAGCACCGTGGTCCATGTCGTGGCCGAGCAGTTCGCCTGGAACGTACACTATGCCGGCCCCGACGGAACATTCGGTCGCACGATGCCCTCACTGATGAATATGAACAATCCCATCGGGCTGGACGCTGCCGATCCCGCCGCGGCTGATGACGTGGTCACCCAGAATGAAATCCATGCGCCGCTGGGCAAGCCAGTCCTGGTCTATCTCACCTCCAAGGATGTCATCCATTCCTTCTTTATCCCGGAGTTCCGGATGAAGACGGATGCTGTGCCCGGCCTGCGGGTCCCGCTCTGGTTTGAGCCCACGAAGGCCGGCCAGTACGAAATCGGGTGCGCCCAGTTGTGCGGCATCGCCCACTACG
>JAHFSL010000120.1 GCA_023265785.1 Candidatus Coatesiibacteriota bacterium
ATCAACGCGGCCCAGCCGGCGGTGGCGAGGTCGGCGCGCAGGCCGATGGCGAACACCCCGGCCAGCCCGGCGGCGCCCGCCCCCCGGGGGCCGAAGCAGGCCCACAGGACGGCCCGCTGGACCGTGCCGAGAAGGACGAGGCCGGCGGCGAGGCGCGCCGCCGGCCGCAGTCGGGGATGAGGAAACGGGATCAAGGGCTTCCGCGCTCTGAGGGATTCGAACCCCCGACCTTCTGGTTCGTAGCCAGACGCTCTTCCAGCTGAGCTAAGAGCGCGTGATGGGAGGTATTCTACCGCGCGGGAGGCGCGCTAGTCTTCCGTGGCCGGGAGCTTGCGCTCCCACGCATTCCCCTCGGTCAGTTCGGCGAACCCGAGCTTGTCGAGAAACGCCTTCGCGCCGGCATGAATGCCACGGACTTTGACGCGAAGAAAATCGATTCCCTGCGGCCGGGCCCAGTCGTACATGCCCTGGATGAACTCGCGCCCGAATCCCTTCTTCTGCTGTGATTCGGCCAGGATCAGGAAGACGACGAGCATGCGGTTCTCGGTGGGGAAACCCAGCACCAGGTGCGCCATGCCGATGAAGTCAGGCGAGCCCTTGAGCGCCAGCCCCAGCGGGAACACCTGGGCCCGGGTCACGCCGGGGGGCGGGTCACCGGTCATCATGTCCAGGAGGAGGCCGGTCACATCCTCGGGGGTGGGCGGGGCTTCGAATTCGGCCTCGTAGAACGCGGGGGCCAACATCAGGACCTTGCCGGCCTTGGCCGCCGTGTCGGGGCCCAAGAAGACAATGTCCAGCCGGGCCGTCGAGAAGAGTGCTTCGGCGGCCGCCGTGCTCACTCCCCGCCGCCCTTGACCGCGCGGGACACCACCACATACATCGTGGAGCCCTGCCGCTCCACCAGCAGGAGGACCCCGTCCTTCTCCCCGACTTTCTGGCGGAGGGCGGTGAACGCGGCCAGGTTGGTCACCGGCTGGTTCTCGATCTCCCGGACCACATCGCCCCGCTGGACGCCCGCGTTCATGGCGGGCGAGTCCTGGTCCACCTTGGTGACCACGACCCCCTGGTCATCCCGGGCCTCCAGTTGGCGCGCGATGTCCTCGGTCATCTCCTCCACCGTCAGCCCAAGCCAGGTGGCCGTGGCCCCCTCCTCCTTGCCGCCGGGGGCAACGCCGGCCTCCCGGGCCGCCACCGGCGCCTGCTCGCGCAACAGGACCTGGATGGTCAGCCTGGACCCGTTGCGGAGAATCTCCAGCGCCAGCGCGTCGCCGACCCGGTGCTGGAGGACGGCGGTCCTGAGGTCGTCGGCGTCCCGGAGTGGCTTCCGGTCCACGGCGAGGAGAATGTCGCCGGCCTTGAGCCCCGCCTTTTCCGCCGCGGTGCCCTTGAACACCTTGTTGACCTCCATCCCGACGCCCTCGGGAATCCTCATCTTCTTGCGCACTTCGGGGGTGAGGGGTTGGTAGGCGACGCCCAGCTGGGGCCGGACGATTTTGCCTTCCTTGATCAGCCCTTCCATGACGGACTTGGCGAGGTTGATGGGGATGGCGAACCCGATCCCGACAGAGCCGCCGCTGGGCGAGAAGATCATGCTGTTGATGCCAATCACCTCGCCCCGGATGTTGAGGAGGGGCCCGCCGGAGTTGCCCTTGTTGATCGAGGCATCCGTCTGGATGAACGAGGTGTAGTGGGCGGTCCGGCCCCCCTCACTGTCATTCAGCTTGCGGCCCTTGGCGCTGATGACCCCCACGGTCATGGTGTTTTCCAGCGCAAACGGGTTGCCGATCGCGATGGCCCACTGGCCGACATGGATCCGGTCAGAGTCGCCCAGCGGGGCGGCCACGAGGTGCCCGACCGGCACGATCTTGAGGACGGCGAGATCCGTATCCTCGTCCCGGCCGACAATTTTCGCCTTGTACTCCTTCTTATCGCTGAGGTAGACGGTGACATTGCGGGCGTTGGCAATGACATGCGCGTTGGTGAGGATGGTGCCGTCCGCGGTGACGATGACGCCCGAGCCGGCGCTCTGCACCTGCTGGCGCCGCTCCTGCTGGGGGGCCTCCATGAACTGGTGAAAGAACTGGTCCATGAACTCGTCGCCCCAGGGCGAGAACCGCTGGACAATCGTGTACGAAGCCACGATGCTGACGACCGCGGGCCCGACCCGGTCGGCGATGTCCACGAACGACCTCTCGCTGGCGGCGACATCGGTGGGACCGTCGTTACCCATCCCCGCGCAGGACGGGGACGACACGAGGGCCGGCAGGAGGGTCACGGCCCACCACGCCACATGAATCCGCTTCCAACTCACGCGTGTCATGTTTCCGGACAGTCCCTCAACCCCATGCTAACATACCGTTCACCGTGGGCTCAATGGATTTTGTTTTCCAGCAGGTGGTGAACGGGCTCACGCAGGGCATGGTCTACGCGTTGATCGCGATCGGGTACACGATGGTGTACGGGATCATTGAACTAATTAATTTCGCCCACGGCGAAGTGTTCATGATCGGGGCGTTCGCCGGCCTGCTGGCCGCCGCGGCCCTGGGCGGCGCTGGATTCCCCGGTCCAATCGTCCTGGTCGGCGCACTCGCCACGGCCATGGCCGCCTGCGGCGGGCTGGGGTTCGTCCTGGAACGGGTGGCCTACCGGCCGCTCCGGCGTGCCCCCCGGCTGGCACCGCTGATCACCGCCATCGGGGTGTCCTACCTGCTGCAGAATGCCGTGATGCTCGCGCTCGGGTCCTCCCCGCGGCCGTATCCCGACCTGGTTCCCGGCGTGGCGTTCACCCTCGGCGGCGCGCGGGTCTCGGTCATCCAGGTGTTGATTGTCGTCGTGGCCATGGTCCTGATGGCCGGCCTGCATGCCTTCATCACCCGGACCCGGACGGGACGGGCGATGCGCGCCTGCGCCCAGGACCGGGAGGCGGCCGGGCTGATGGGGGTGGATGTGGACCGGATCATCGCCATCACCTTCGTGGCGGGGTCCATGCTGGCGGGGGCCGGGGGCGTGCTCTACGCCGTCCGGTACGGGACGGCCGACTTCTTCATGGGCTACCTGGTCGGCATCAAGGCCTTCACCTCGGCGGTGCTGGGAGGGATCGGGAACCTGCAGGGTGCGGCGCTGGGGGGCATCCTGCTGGGGCTGATCGAGGCGCTGGGCGCGGGCTGGCTGTCCTCCCAGTGGAAGGATGTCATTTCCTTCGGGGTCCTGGTGCTCGTCCTGCTGGTCCGGCCGTCCGGCCTGCTGGGCGAGCGCGTCCCGGACCGGGCATGACCCTGCCGCCCGTGGTGGCAAGGCGCGCCCCGTGGGGCGTGGCGGTCGCCGTCGCGCTCCTGCCCGTGGCCGTGCCCAACGACGCCGTGCTGGATGTGGCGACCATCGCCGCGCTCTATGTGACGCTGGCGCTTTCCCTCAATATCACGGTGGGGTACGCGGGGCTTCTGAACCTCGGTCAGGCGGCCTTTTACGCGGTGGGCGCGTACACCTACGCTCTGCTGGCCTCACCCCAGCACGGGATGCACCTCTCGCCCTGGCTCCTGATCCCGCTGTCCGGCGCCGTGGCGGCGCTGGCCGGGCTCCTGCTGGGCCTGCCGGTCCTGCGCCTGCGCGGCGACTACCTGGCGATCGTGACGCTGGGATTCGGCGAGATCGTC
The DNA here is from genome assembly GCA_023265785.1 of Candidatus Coatesiibacteriota bacterium. Taxonomy (GTDB): domain Bacteria; phylum Oederibacteriota; class CAKKQC01; order CAKKQC01; family CAKKQC01; genus JAHFSL01. The sequence continues at coordinate 3,654 of JAHFSL010000120.1, forward strand.
AGGATTACATTCACCAATTTGGTCGGGCTGACCAACGGTCCGAACGGGATCGCCGACATCGACCATCCCCGGCTGTTCGGCACGGACTTCGGGGTCGAGGTCCGGCCCTACTACTGGCTCTTCTGGGGGGTGGCGGGGCTGGTCATCCTGGGTTCGCGCCGGCTGGAGGGCTCGCGAGTGGGCCGGGCGTGGATGGCGATCCGGGAGGACGAGCTGGCGGCCGCCGCACAGGGCATCCATGTCACCTGGTTCAAACTGCAGGCGTTTGCCGCGGGCGCGGCCGTGGCGGGCGTGTGCGGCGCGCTGTATGCCTGCAAGCAGGGCCATGTGGCGCCGGACTCCTTCGGGTTCACCGAGTCGGTCCTCCTGCTCGCGATGGTCGTGCTGGGAGGCATGGGCACCGTGGCGGGTCCCGTGCTGGGCGCGGTGATCCTTGCCGTCCTGCCCTACGCCCTGCTCGGATTCGAGTCGTGGCGCATGCTGGTCTTCGGCGGCGCGATGGTCCTCATGATGCTCTTCCGTCCCCAAGGGCTTATTGGTCGGCGTGGCGGTCTGGCTGCCTAGGGCGTTCAGACGGGGGAATGAGATGATGCACTCCCGATACACGCGCCTGATTCTTCTCGTTTTTTTTGTGTCGTTTCCGGGTGCCCTGCTCGCCGATGGGACAGCCGTGCACGAATCTACAACAGGGTATCGTTATTCGGAACTCCCGCTGGGCGTCTTACTTGAGCACTGGTTGGTCACGGGTCCATTCCCTTTTACGACCACGGGCGACGGGGCGGCCGAGGAGGCGTTTCACCACGACTATCTGACAGACGACGGAGGAGAATCCGGATCCGTCCGCGACATGGGAACGACTTTCATGTGGTCGGGCAGCCCCTACGCGTGGTCGGGTCTCAATTCATGGTCCGGGTGGGCGGACCTGAACAAGTTCTTCGGAGGAGAGCAGGATAATTCCGTCGCGTACGCTTGGGTGGAGTTCAACTCTGTGGAGAGCCGGAACGTCGCGATGTTCCTGCGTAGCGACGACGGCGTGCGGGCGTGGCTTAACGGCCGGCTTGTGCACGATCACCTCGTGTGGCGCGCTTACGATTGGGAGCGGGACGTCGTCCCGGTCACGGTCCGCCAGGGCAGGAACCATCTGTTGCTCAAAATTCTCAATGGCTACAAGGGTTGGGAGTTCGGGTGCGCGATCCTTGACCGGCGGGAGGCGCTGGCCATGATCGTCTCGGCGGGGGAGACAGCCGGAGCGGACACGCTCCTGCGCGCTGGCGAGGACGTCAACGTGCGGGCGGCCGACGGCCGTGCCCCGCTGCATTGTGCTGCCGAGGAGGGTAGCACCGTCATGCTCGACTGGCTGGTGAGCCGCGGGGCCCAGTTGGAGGTCCGCGCCCGGAGCGGATTGAACGCTCTTGACCTGGCCCGACGGGCGGAGCAACCCGCGGCAGTCGCCTGGCTCAAGGCCCGCGGACTCGCGCCGACCCCGCACCCGCGTCCGGCATCGGTTCAGGTGGATGACCTGCTGGCTGAACTGACCCGTGGGCGCCGGCCCGGGGTGGCGGTCGCCGTGGTGCAGGGCGGCCGGGTTGTCCACCTGAAGGCCTACGGCCGGTCCGACGCGGAGAGGGGTCCCCGGATGACGACGGCCACCCCTGTCATGCTCGATTCACTCACCAAGACCTTCATCGCCGCAACCGCTCTGCGGCTTGCGGAGAAGGGGAGTCTCCGACTCGCTGACCCGGTACGAACCTGGCTCCCTGAACTACCGGCTTACATGGATGCGGTCACTGTGCGCCACCTGCTCTGTCATCAATCTGGTATTCCTCACGAGATGGTGGATCCGGACGATTTGGGGAACGCGTACAGTTCATGGCCAGATTTTCTGGCATACCTGCGCTCCCGCTCGCCATTCGACCGGGTTCCCGGGGCGAAGTTCGAGTATTCGAGCATAGGCTACGTCCTGTTGCAACTGGTGTGCGAACGGGCGGCAGGTGAACCGATTGGAGACCTTGCCCGATCACTTGTGTTTTCTCCGGCGGGCATGACGACCGCCTCCATCGCAGACACGCGCGGGCTGGGGTTCACCCTGACCCGTCCCGGGGGGGCGGCGAGCGTCGCCGCTCCGCCTGACCGGCATCGCCACGCATTCAGGAACCGGGCGAATGGGAAGGCCAGCGTGGAGGATCTCGCCCGGTGGGCGGTCGCCGTCGAACGCAGGGAGGTATTGTCACCATCAACCTGGAACGAAGCGACCAGCCCGGCCCGAACCAAGGACGGCGCCATCACAGTGTACGGCTACGGTTGGTTCACGATGAAGCAGGGCGAACGGACCTGGTTCTATCACGACGGCATCGGCCTCGGGCCGGGAAGCATGTTCCTGCACTATCCGGCGGAACACCTTTCCATCGCCGTGCTGAGCACAGACGCGGACCGCTATTCTGCCCGAACCATCGGGTATCGGATTGCCTCGATGTACCTCTCCCATCCTGACTGACTGGACGCCGCGGATGGCTCACCGCATGATACGATAATCTGTACAGAATCCTGTACAGGAGGGATGACATGACGCGGACCTTGGGGCTGACGGAGGCGAGGGCGAAGATGCCGCGGTTGCTGGATGACATCCAGCGGCGGGCGGACCGCGTGGTCATCACCCGGAACGGGAAGCCGGCTGCGGTGATGATGGACGCGGAGGAGTTCGAAAGTTGGGTGGAAACGCTTGAACTTCTGTCGGATCCGAAGGCTCGAGAAGGCATCCGTGAAGGTCTTCGTGACTTGAAGGCAGGCCGGGTGCGGAGTTTTGAAGAAGTTGTCGGTCGGCCGCCTCGTGTTCGCCGTGCGAAGCCCTAGGTTTTCGACCCGAGGTGCCAGGGATTACAAGAGTCTTTCGGAGTCCTGGCGTGTTCGGGTGGCCGAGGCGATCGAGGACTTGATGGTGAATCCCTTGCTGGGAAAGAAACTTAAGGGGGAGTGGGAGGGAAGCCGATCGTACCGGATTGCTTCCATCCGAATCATCTATGAGTTTTCAGAAGCCGATCTGGACATCACGTCAATCAGTGACCGCAAGGATGTCTATCGCTGATAGGATAATCGGGACATGAACCGGGCGCAGGGCGTGATCCAGTCGTTCCAGAAGGCGGTGCTGGGGAACTACACTCGGGCACCCTTGGTCATGGTGCGGGGGAAGGGCTCGTGGCTGTGGGACGCCGCCGGCCGGAAGTACCTCGACTTCTTCCCGGGGTTCGGGGTCGGCGCGCTGGGCCACTGCCACCCGGTGGTCGTGGCCGCGATCCGGCGGCAGGCGCGGCGGTTGATCCATGTCCCCAACACCGTCATGCACCCCGGCCAGGGTGAACTGGCGGAGCGGCTCCTGGCGCTGGCGGGGTTCCGGGGCAAGGCGTTCTTCTGCAACTCCGGGGCGGAGGCCAACGAGGCGGCGATCAAGCTGGCCCGGCGGTGGCACCAGGTGGTTCTGGGCCGGCCGCGGTCCGTCATCGTGTCCGTCCGGGACTCCTTCCACGGCCGGACGCTGGGCGCGCTGGCGGCCACCGGGAATGTGGCGTACCACCGGGGCTTCGCCCCGCTTCCCAAGGGCTTCGTCCATGTCCCCCTCAATGACATCACGGCCGCCGCCGCCGCCATCCGGC